>NZ_BAAHXE010000024.1:0-33085 GCF_054657095.1 Hydrogenophilus islandicus
TTAAAGCCCACGTACGCAAGAAGGTCGAGCCACGTTGCACGGCGGAAGCGGCTACCCCACCATGGCCCCTCTTTCACGTAGGGCTTGCTCCGCATGCGAACAAGGAGCTCGATTGCACTCCATGCCACCCACCACGCAACCAACCAGGGGCTCGCGATGCGGCCGACTGCTCCCATAACCCACACCAATGTCACCCACAACGCGACCAACATCGTCGCCCAGCGCCACGTCAGCGGCAAAGTATCGGCACGCCATGGCCACAAGTGATCCAACAGCTCGGCACGCCACCGCCGCCAGCCTGGCAACGCTAAAAACGGTGGCTCAACCGGTTCTGTCAAAACGTTGGGATCAACCATCACGTCCGCTCTCATCGCACTGACCTCCTGCTTCACCCTTTACGCTCCACGGGAACCGGATGAATAGGGATGAAATAACCATCCTTCCCAACCGGTGTCAGCGGCAATCCCAGCTTCTCCCGCCGCTTCCGCTCAGCTGCAAGCGGCGGGCAGGCGTGTGCATCGTGATAGAGTACCATGCAGTCGAGACACAACATGCATTCGCGGTAATCGATCCGTCCGGCGCGATCGATTGCCAGCGATCCACAGCCCTGAGCACACGCGGTGCAGCGGGTACACTCCGCTTTGCGCCGTAAGCCGAACCAGCGGAAGGTTGAAGGGAGCGCCAATGCCGCTCCCAACGGGCAGAGGTATTTGCAAAAGGGTCGTTCCATGAAGAGTGAAAGCGCAAGGAGCGCCAGAGCGTAGGCTGCAAAGAGCCCCCCGCGTTCGAAAATACCAACCAGGAACGTGGTCTTGAACGGCTCAACCTCCGCCAACTTCTCGGCAAGTGGCATCGAAAAGGCCGAAACCGCAAGCAACCCGAGAAAGATCGCGTATTTCAAGTTTTTCAAGCGCAGATGCCAACGCATCGGCAACTGGAACTGAAAACGCTTCAAACCGACCCACTGAGCCACTTTGAAGAGAATTTCAGAGAGCGACCCAAAGGGACAAGCCCATCCGCAAAAGAGGCCGCGCCCCCAAACAAAGATGGTGAGAACAATGAAGATCCAGAAAAGGAAGATGAAGGGGTCGGTCAAAAAGAGCTCCCAACGCCATTCGGTCAACAGGCTGTGGAACCAGGTCAACACCTGGGTAATCGACGGCTGTGCGAGCAAATGCCAACCGAAGAAGAAGACGCTCACCACCCAGAAAGCGTATTTGAAGAGGTCCACGGGCCACTTCTTCTTACGTGTGGCGAGCGCGGTAAGCCGGTCGCGCGCAGCATAGACGGCAGCAAGCGCCAACAGCGTTGCCACAAAGCCGGCGATCTCTATCGTGCGGCTCTTCCAGAAACGCATCCACGCCGGCTGCGGTTTCGGAACAACCGGACGCCCCCCTTCGAGCATCGACTCCGGCATCCAGAACTGTTGAGCAAAGCTCACATACTCGCGGTGGCCGGTCAGTTTGTCGACGATTCGGTTGCCGAGATAGACAAACTCCCACGGATAGGCGGCAGAGAAAGCGGGGTCACGGACGATGAAGATCCCCGATTCGTCAAATGGCGGCGCACCCTCGGCAACGAGGTCGTAGAGCGGCAGATAGTCGAGATCGCGGAAGGTGAAGACGTCCCCCAATTGTCGCAACTGGATCCGATCATAGACTCCGCCGCGGACAAAACCTGAGCCTTTGAACGATTCGTTGCCCGCTGTCCGGATCACGAAAAGGGCATTTTCTCCCGGCTTGAGCCGCGCCTGGAGGTTCTCCCAATCCGCCTCGCCCAGCAGGCTTTTACCGACGTCGGGATGATCGAGTAACCCGAAGCGCACCTCCAACGCCGGCGTTTGCGCAGCAGAAGCGCCGTTCTCCGGTTCGGCCGGCGCCAAACCGAGGTCGGCAGGGAAGATGCGCAGCGTCTGCACCACGCCGAGCTGCTCCAGTTCGCTCCAGCGGTACCGTTTACCCGTCACCCTGAAGCGTGCCTCGGGGCGTTCCACTTGGGTGATCAACCCCACCTGGCGGCCGATCGCACGGGCGACAGCCCGAACGATCTGATTTTGCACCACCACCGTCACCGTCGCGCCGGAGAGCCCGTCAATGCCGATGACGTTGTCGGCTTCATTCTCTATCTTGCCGATTTCGATCCGACTGGCGATCGGTTTGCCGGTATATTGTTCGTTGAAGGCGATCAACTTCTCTTCGGGAATACCCAAAAGCAAAATCGGTTCCGAATGGTTGAGCAGGGCAACCCTTGCAAACCGACCGTCGTGGGTAATGCCGATCAGTGAAATCAACGTTTTGCCCGAGTAGGCAGGAATTTTGGTGATGTCGGTGGAGAGCGCCAGGTACCCCAGAAGCTCCTTTTTCCCGTCGGCTTCCCGCCACGCTTCAACATAGGGGGGGTTCCCTTTGCGTTGAGAGAAATGGGTTGCTTCGGGAAAGACTGCGTCACACGGGGCATAGGCGCAGAGGTCGGGTGCCGAAAAGAGAGCCGACGGCAGTTGCGCTTGGTAGAGCTTCGCGTTTGCTGCAGCAGCCCATGAGGTCAGGGCAAAAAGGAGCAACCACGCGCCACTCACCCACCGCGACAAACGCTGGCGAATAGTCACGATTCCCTCCATTGGGGTCGGAAAGCCACCCCACTGCGGAGGTGGCGTATTTCTGAGATAGGGTTATGCGGGACGGACGATCATCCGCGAACGCATCTCCAGGTGGAGTGCATGACAGAAGTGGGTACAGTAGCACCAGAAGACGCCCGGCTTATCGGCCTTGAAGGTGACTGAGCGCGTCTCCTGCGGGTTGACGATGAAGTTGATATCGTATTCGGGGATCGCAAAGCCGTGCGTCAGATCCTCGACGATATCCAAGTTGGTAACGATGATCGTCACCTCATCGCCCACCTTCACCTCGAATTCACGCAGCTGATACTGCGGAGCATACGCTGCCACCTTCACCGTCACTTTGTTGCCGTTACGGAAGACGCCCGAATCCTCAACCCGTTTCACGGCCAGCGGATGTTCGTCGAGCTTCCCAACCTGCTCGGTGCGGACCCGGTCACGACGAACAATGATGAAATCGTGCGGTTCCGGGTAGGTGGGATGGTCGGCCAAGTGCTTCATCTTCTCACCACGAATGTCGATGAGCTGCTCGTTCTCCGGGTGGAGGGGACCAACCGGCAAAAAGCGGTCCTTCGAGAACTTGCACCCGACCAAGAGAAACTGGCCGTCGGCCTCCTTGGTCTCCCCCATCGACGCGTTCAAATGCCCCGGCTGATAGTGGACGTCCACCCGGTCAACGACATATTGCACCGATTTGTCGCCTTGGTAGTAGCGAATCGCCTTTTCGATGTTCCACTTGACCACCTGGCTGTCGAGAAAGAGGGTAGTAAAGGCATTGCCGCGCCCATCGAAGGTGGTATGGAGCGGCCCCAAGCCGACCTCGACCTCGGCGACCACCGCCTTGCGGATGTCGTCAAGCTTGCCGTCGAACCAGTCGGCCACTTTCGCCACCTCGATCACGGTCACGGTCGGGGAGAGTTTCCCCGAACAGACCATGTATTTACCGTCCGGACTGGCGTTTACGCCGTGGGGGTTCTTCGGCACTGGGACATACGCCGTAAGCGCCGTCTTCGGATCCTGATTCGCCGCCCGGGTGCCATCGACGACAGGGACTTTCGAATTGCCGATCGTGAAGTATTTCCCTTCACGGATTGCCTTCTCGATCCGGGCAATATTGAAGACGACGCACGCGTCGACCTCGCGCGCCATCATCTCTTCATAGTGAATACCGCCCTCGGTGTTGTACTGGTTCGAAAAGGCAAAACGGCCGTCGTACGAGGTTGCCACCAGGTCCATGTTGCCGTCGACCTTACATTGCCACCGCACCTCCATCGTTTCGGCATCGACGCAGGTAAAGAGCGCGAAATATTTCTTTGGATCGTCGAGATCGCGGCCGTCGTTCGGCTGCGGGATGTGGAACTCGCAGCCACAGAAGACACGTGTCGTGTAGTTGATCTTGGGATCAACCGGATCGCGCTTGTCGGGAAAGATCCCGTGAAAGCCCTGGATGTTGGGGATCTTGGTGATCTTGTCGACCTCAAACCGGTCGCCGCGAATCCGGGCCAGCCGGCCGTGGATCTTGTCGTTGACCCAAAAATATTTTCCGTCGTAGGTTCCGTCTTTGTACGAACCGTGAACGTGGTGGGTATCGCCCGTTTTGAAGAGGAGCGAACCATCGGGTTTCGTCCCGATGATCGCCTTACTTTCATTGGTGATCCCCCAGCCGCTCATGCAGTCGATGTTGAACACGGGAATGCGCTTGATCTCTCGTCCGCTTGGCAGACCCAAGACGCGAACCTCGCCCGAGTGGCCGCCCGACCAGATACCGTAATAGGTATCGAGCTCACCCGGCTTCATGTGGATCTTGAGCTCGCCGCCCCCTTCACCCGCCGCAGCAACAGCCTCACGGCTCGTTGTCGTCGTTGCGATCACACCAGCCGACAAACCGGCCCCCGCCAGCCCGGCAAGCGCCGCAGCCCCGAGAAAACCGCGGCGACGTTCGTCGATCACTTCGTTCTTTACTTCCGGTTCCATCGCTTCTCTCCTCACTGAATCAACCAGCATGGCCATCATAGAGAAACGACCCGCGCTTCGCATTGACTTCGATCAATTTTGATTGATTTTTGTCAAACGCGTCCGAGCGAAGAGAGAGCGATCGATCGATCAATGGCATCGCGGCGGGGTTACGCAATAGCGGGTAACCTGCTGGACCGAAGAGCGGCTAAAGCGGTGGGCGGTTACCCGCAGCGGGCCTCAGCCCTGCGCGCTGGGAAGATGGCCCGGAAACCACGCGATGAAGGCGTCGAGCGGCATCGGTTTGGCGAAATAGTAGCCCTGGATGCTCCATCGCCGCCGACTCGGTAAGCTCGAGGATGAGCGGAAACGGGGTCGCGGGATGGGCTTGCCGCCACTGGGCAACGACCTACCGAACCTGGGTCAGGAACGCGTCGGTGGTGAGCTGTTGCGGGGCGACGTTCACGGCGATCAGTGGCCGGGGCCAACCGCGCGCGACGAGCGTTGCCGCGATCGCGAGCGCTTCGTCGAACGCCCACGCCCCCAACGGGTTGATGAAGCCGCTCTCTTCCGCAAGCGGGATGAACTCACCGGGTGAGACCGGCGGCTGTCCCGGCGGTAGCCAGCGCATCAGCGCTTCGGCGGCAAGCAACGTGCCGTCGGCGCTCACCACCGGCTGCAAAAAGAGGGCGAATTCGCGCTGCTCGAGCGCCGCCACCATGCGGTGGCTCAACTCGGCGCGGACGCGCTGCCGCTCGCCCCAGCGGGCGTCGTACCACTGGACTGCGTCGCCCGTCTCCCCCTTCGCCGCTTGCATTGCATACTCGGCAGCAGTAAGGAGCGCCTCGGGGGTGGTGCCATCCTGAGGGGCGACGGCGACGCCGATCGCTGCGGTGAGGAGCGGGACGCGCTCGTCCCCCTCGTATTCGACGAGCGCATGCACCGCGTCGTGGAGCTCGGTGACGGCGTCGCGGTTTCGCTCGCCATCCCCCAGCCAGGCGACGGCAAAGTGGTCGGCGTGGAGATGAGCGACGAGTGAAGGGCGGTGGGCGGTGGTCCACCCCTCGTGGAGCGCGACGAGCCGCGCCGCCACGCGCCGAAGGAGCGCATCGCCCGCTGCAGTCCCCCACCGGATGTTCACCGCGGCAAAACCGTTGAGGTTGCAGTAGGCGAGTGTGACCGCTTGGTTCAGCGCAAACCAGCCGCGCAGCTGCTCCAGCAACCCGAGGCGGTTGAGGAGGTGGGTGAGGGAATCGGTAAATTGGGCCGCATGGAGCGAGGCCACCAAATGATTCCGCTCAGTCACCTCCCGGAAGGTAGCGACAAAACCGCTCACCGCCCCGGTTGCATCGCGCACCGGAGCGATCCTCTTTTCCACGTCGATCACGCTTCCCCAGCGGGTCCGGTCACGAAAAGTCACCGAGAACTCCTCCCCGCGGGCGAGCGCTTCGTGGAGGAGGCGGTAAACCTCCGACGGCATTTCGCCCGATCGCCAGACCTCCCCGGGGCGTTTTCCTTTTACTTCGGCGAGCGGATAGCCAAGAATCTTCTCCGCTGCGGGATTGAGGTAGAGGATCCGCTCGTCGCGATCGGTCAACACCACACCGTCGCCGACATGGGCGAGTGCGAGCGCCAACTGGCGGTTTTCGGCGTCGCGGGTGCGGAGCAACGACCACTGCTCTGCGAAGACGGTGCGCAGGGTCACCAGTTCCGCCGGCCAGCCGTCGGTAGCGAGCTCGCGCAGCGGGGTGGGGTCATCGCCACTTGCGACCACCGCCTGCTGGAGCGCGGTCAGGGGGTCGATCACGGTGCGCCGCAGCCCGGAACGCAGGAGAAGAACGCCCACCCCAATGACCAAGCCAGCGAAAGCCACGGCCGCGGCGATCACCCCCACCAACAGGGGAATGTCGGGGATACGCTCCTCCAGCCGCAGCAGTAACGTCGGCCCCGAGGGTTGCCGAATCGCCACCCCGAGCAGGTTCGCAACCGGAACAACTGTCTCGGCGGTGGCGCGCGCCGCTTGCTCGGGTGGGGCCGTCACCTCCAGGGAAAAAATCGCGGGCTCTTCGGTGACGGCGGCGAGTGCCCACCCGTGGCGGGCGAGGCGGCTCTCCAACGCTTGCGGGTCGAGCGGAGTGCGGACGGTTATGCGCGTTGCTTTCCCCTCGTGGGTCACCGTCAAGAGCAACCGCCCGTGCGTGGGATCCCAACTCCAGCCTGACGCCGGTGTGTCGGGCGCCCCATCGGGCCAGCCGTCAGCGGCTTTGAGCCGCGAACCGACCGCGACGGTAAAGGTTTTGCCGCTCCCCGTGTGCCGCCACCAGAGGGTGTGGGAAGAGAGAACCACCTCCCACCCTGCCCCTTTTCCAAAGAGGAGGCCGTCCGCGGGGAGCCACTGGCCGATCTCGAGGAGCGGCGCACTCATCTCCTGCGCGACAGGGAGGAAAAAGGCGAGCTCCTCAGCCTCTTCGCGGTAGCGATCGAGGAACCGCGCCCCGTCCCGCAGCAGGGGATTCTCTGCCGTGCGGGTAAGGAGCGCCTCTATCCGCTGACGTTCCGCGGCCAAGAGTTCCGTGACCGCTTGAGCCGCAGCGTGCAGCCGTTCGGTATGGAATCGAGCGATCCACCCGTACCCGACCGCCAGGGCCACCCCGCCGATCACCAGCGCGAGGAACCCGAGCGCGCGCCAATAGGTGCGGGTGAGCGTTTGGGTAATCGGCTCATGTGGAATGGAACGCGACACACCCTTTCCTTTCTCAAAAGATCGCCGCCTCATCTGCGGCGTTTTGTGCAGTGATCAACGGCGTCGCCACGTCGACGAACGGGATCACCTTGCCGTGGCGCAACCACGCTTGGGCCACCGCGCCAGCCTCGTCGACCATCAGTGGGTAGCGGAACGACGCGGTCTGCTCCCCAGCAAGGATCGCTGTGCGCGCCGCGGCGATGTAGTCGACGCCGATCGTGATGAGCGCGCGCGGGTCGACCCCCAAACGGCGCCACGCCGCGCGGGCGCCGACCAACATGCTGTCGCTGTGGGCATAGAGGGCATCGTAGCTAACCCCCGCCGCCGCCCACGCTTCGACCACCCGCGCCGCCTTGTGGCGGAGGTAGTCGGCAGGCTCGGCGGCGATGAGCCGCCACTGCGGATAGCGGCGCAAAGTGGCGCGAAAACCGGTGCCGCGCTGCATTGCCGGCGTCGTTCCCGGTAACCCTTCGAGCATCGCCACCCGCCCCCCTTCAGGGCGCAGCGTGGCAAGGAGCTCAGCGGCGCGCGCGCCGATCGCGTAGTTGTCCCCGGTGACCAGCGCGTCGAAGAGAAAGCCGGGAACCCAGCGGGAGAGCGCGATGAGATAGGCGCCTGCCGCGCGGGCCGCTTCGAGCGCCGGCACGAGCGGCTCCCCGCCGGCCGCCCCGACGAGAATCACCGCGGCGCGCGCTTCAGCAGCCCATTCGAGGTCGGCGATCTGGCGCAGGAGACTGCCGTCGGCGTCGCGCACGACGAAGCGGCATTCAGGGAGGTATTCGGCAAACCACGCCTGCGCCCGCGCTACCTGTTTCGCCCGGTAGTCGTTCGCAGTGGTGTCTTGACAGAACGACGAGCGGCGCTGCGTCACGGGACAGCGGATTGCGGGACGCGGTCGGGGTGGCGACGCCCGGCCGCGCTGCTGCGGCGAACCCGAGCGCGGCAAGCTGCGCGAGCCACTGGCGGCGCCCCCTTCCCTTGGTGGTTAGGAATGTGTGCTCTTCAGACAAACGTTTTGCTTTCACCCAAGCGTTTCGCTTTGACCCACAACAAACACCCCTTACGACGGGCGATAGACCGCCACCTGCAACCGCCGCCGCGAGCTCGCCGACTCTTCGCCGCACGGGGCGATCTCCCACCACCAGGTGGTGATGGGGGGCTGCGGCGGGACAAAACCGGCGAGCGTTCCCCGATCAGCAATGGGGCTATTCTCATTATCGCACGGTAGGGTGACGCTGGCAATATCGGTGATCACCAGCGAGGGGCAGGAGAGGGCCGCGAGGAGGCGCCAGTGGGTGGCGACGATCGCCCGTGCCCACGCAGCCCGCTCTTCCTCCGAGAAGGCTTGTGCGGCGGGCGTCGCAAGCGGAACAATGGGAAGCTGCGCCATGAGGTTGAGGGAGACAACCGCGTCGGTGGTAGGCGGCAGCGGCCAGTGGGGGCACGGTTCGGGAGGGGTCGCGGGGTCTTTCATCAGCGCGGCAGCGACGCCGGCAACGTCCCAGACGGCGCGGTGGACGTGGCGGTAGGCGAGCGTCCGCCAGCGGATCGACCAGGGGTGGACGAGGTCGACGAGGAGAATCTGCTGCCACTGCCGCGCGAGCGTCTCAAGCGGCAGGTCGTAGCCGGCGCCCGAGCCGAGGACGACAAGCGTACGGCGGCGGGGAAGCGCGGCGGAGAAAGCAAGGAGCGTCTCCCGGCTCGCCGCAAGGTGCGCAGCCCACGCCGCGCGGCAGCGGCGGTAGCGCGCGGTGATCGCGACCGCTTCGTAGAGGTAGCCGAGCCGCCGCGCCGCCCACGGCGCCGGGGTGGTGAGCCACGCAAGCGCTTCAGCGATCACTCGCCTTGCTGGGGCCGTTGCGCGCGCCGGGCGAACGCGACGCGCGAGTTGGGGGTTCGCCCGAGCTGCTCAGCGATCCACCACGCGGTAGCGACCAACGGTTCGAGCGCGACGCCTGTTGCCACCCCCATCGACTCGAAGAGGTAGACGAGCGCCTCCGTCGCGACGTTGCCCGCAGCCCCCGGCGCGTAGGGGCAGCCGCCGAGCCCGCCGACCGAGGCGTCGAAGGTGGCCACCCCCTCTTGCCACGCCGCGACGACGTTGGCGACCGCCATCCCGTAGGTGTCGTGGAAGTGGCCCGCAAGGCGCTCAATCGGCACTTCGGCGGCGACCGCCGCGACCATCCGGACGATCGCGTCGGGGGTGCCGACGCCGATCGTGTCGCCGAGCGAGATTTCGCCGCATCCCATCGCCCAGAGCGCTTTCGCCACCTCGGCGACCTTTTTCGGGGGAACCGGGCCGCTATAGGGGCAAGCGACGACGCACGAGACGTAGCCGCGCACCGCAACCCCCGCAGCGCGCGCCCGTTCGACCACCGGGGCGAACCGTTCGAGCGATTCGGCGATCGAGCAGTTGATGTTCTTCTGGCAGAAGGCCTCGGACGCAGCGGTAAAGACCGCCACCTCCTCAGCGCCGGCAGCGAGCGCCGCCTCGAGCCCCTTGAGGTTGGGGACAAGCACCGGGTAGCGGGGACGATGGGCAGCAGCGTGCTCGTTTGCTGCCCGCCTCTCCGCGGTGAGCGCGGCGAGGAGTTCGCTGTGGTCGGCCATCTGCGGCACCCACCGCGGCGAGACAAAAGCAGTCGCTTCGATCACCGTGAGACCTGTGGCGCGCAACCGCCGAATGAGCTCGAGTTTCGTCGCGGTGGGAATCGGTGTCGCTTCGTTTTGCAGCCCGTCGCGCGGCCCCACTTCGACGAGCGTCACCCGTTCGGGGCCCCGCTTCATGACGCGGCCTCCTCTGTCGGGGCGAGCGCAACGAGGAGCGCCCCATCGCTCACCTGGTCGCCCACCGCGCAATGGAGCGCTGCAACGCGCCCTGCGGCGGGGGCGGTGAGGGTGTGTTCCATCTTCATCGCCTCGAGCGTCAAGAGGGGCTGCCCCGCGGCGACACGATCGCCCTCCTGAACCATCACGGCGATCACCCGTCCCGGCATCGGCGCGGTGAGCTGCCCGTCGCTCGCGCCCTGGTCGCCGCCGCGCCATTCGTCGGCGACCGCCTCAAAGCGGTAGGCGCCATCACTCCAGAAGAGGTAACGGTGCGCACCGTGGACCACCACCTGCGCCCGCGTGCGCCAGCCGTCGATCTCGAGCTGCAGCGTCCCGTCGGGCTCGGCGCGGGTGCGCACGTCGACCCACCGGCTGGGGGAGCCATCCGCCTCGCCGCCTGAAGCGAAGGCGAGGTGGTCGGGAGCGACGCGGGCGCGAAGGAGCCGACTCTCGTCCCGGTAGCGGAAGCGCCAGCGCCGCTCGGCAGGGGCGTTGAGCCGCCAGCCGTCGACGGCGTGCCACGGGGAGTGGGGGTCGACGCTGCGGCGTGCCCGCGCGGCCGCCTCCTCCCGCTCGCGCTCATATTCGGCGGCCGCGAGCGCCCACCACGCTGCGTCCGGGGGCGGTTGGGTGGCAAAGAGCCAGTCGTATTCGCGTTCGATGAGCGCCGTGGTGAGCTGCGCGTCGCGAAACGAGGGGGCAGCGACGAGGCGCAGGAGAAACTCGACGTTGTTCGCCACGCCGACGATCCGGGTGGCGTTGAGCGCCGCGGCGAGCTTGCGGCGCGCCGCTTCGCGCGTCTCCCCCCAGACGATCATCTTGGCGATCATCGGGTCGTAGTAGGGGGTGATCTCGTCGCCCGCTTCTACGCCCGTATCGATGCGCAGGTCGGGCGCTTCAGGGGGAAATTCGAGAACCGCCAACCGGCCGGTTGCCGGCAAAAAGCCCTTCTCGGGATCTTCGGCGTAGAGGCGCGCTTCGATCGCGTGGCCGCGACAGACCAGTTGCGTCTGTTTGAGTGGCAACGGCTCACCAGCGGCGACGCGCAGCTGCCACTCGACGAGGTCGAGCCCGGTGACCATTTCGGTGACGGGGTGTTCGACCTGCAGCCGCGTGTTCATCTCCATGAAGTAGAAGGTGCCGTCGGGGGCGCGGATGAATTCGACCGTCCCTGCCCCTTCGTAGCCGACGGCGCGCGCGGCGGCCACCGCCGCTTCACCCATCGCGCGGCGTTCACTGTCGCTCAAACCGGGCGCGGGGGCCTCTTCGAGCACCTTCTGGTGGCGGCGCTGCACCGAGCAGTCGCGCTCAAAGAGATAGACGGCGTTGCCGTGGCGGTCGGCAAAGACCTGAACCTCGACGTGGCGGGGTTCAAGAACGTACCGCTCGACGAGCACCCTGTCGTCGCCAAAGGCCGAGGCCGCTTCTCGGCGGCAGGAGGCGAGCGCAGCGAGGAACTCTTCGCGGCGATCGACCCGCCGCATCCCCTTGCCGCCGCCCCCCGCAGCGGCCTTGATCAGCACCGGGTAGCCGATCCGGTCGGCTTCCGCCAGAAGCCGATCGTCGCGCTGGTCGTCGCCGTGGTAGCCCGGGGTGAGCGGCACGCCCGCTTCGGCCATCAGCGCTTTGGCGCGCGCCTTGTCGCCCATCGCGCGGATCGCTTCCGGCGGCGGACCGATGAAGACGATCCCGGCGGCGCGGCACGCATCGGCGAAGGCTTCGTTTTCCGAGAGAAAGCCGTAACCGGGGTGGATCGCCTCAGCGCCGCTCCGCTCGGCAGCGGCCAGAATCGCCTCGATCCGCAGGTAGGAGTCGCGCGCGGGCGCCGCCCCGATATGGACCGCTTCGTCAGCAAGGCGCACGTGGAGCGCGTGGGCGTCAGCAGTGGAATAGACCGCGACGGTGCGAATGCCCAACCGCCGCGCGGTGCGGATCACGCGGCAGGCGATCTCGCCGCGGTTCGCAATGAGGATCTTGTGAAACATCGCAGCTCCTTCGCTCAGAGATCGCCGACCACCCAACGGGCTGGCCGTTTTTCGAGAAACGCGGCAAGCCCTTCCCGCGCTTCCGGCGTCGCGCGGACCCGGGCGATTCGGGCAGCGGTCTCGTCCATCAGGGCTGCGTCGAGTGGCCGGTGCGCCACTGCGGCGATGAGCGCTTTCGCCTCCCAGAGCGCGTTCGGCCCCCCTTTGGTCAGCTCCTCGATGAGCGTCTCGATCACTACGTCGAGTTCCCCTTCGGGCACCACCTCGTGGGCGATGCCGAGCGTTTTGGCCGTTGCGGCGGGAATCCGCTCGCCCGTCTGAAAGTAGCGCAGCGCCTGCCGGGGGCCAATCGCGCGCAGGACGTAGGGGCTGATCGCCGAGGGGATGATGCCAAAGCGCACCTCGGTCGTGGCAAACTGTGCCCGGTCGCTCGCCACACAGATGTCACACGCGCAGGCGAGCCCCATTCCGCCGCCGAGCGCTGCGCCGTGCACCCGCGCAATCGTCGGTTTGCGGCACTCGGCGATCGCAGCGAGCATCTCGGCCAAGCGGCGCGCGTCTTCGCGGTTCTCCGCCTCCGACGCGCTTCCCGCCGCCTTCATCCACTCGAGGTCGGCACCGGCCGAAAAGCTCTTGCCGCGCCCAGCAAGGACCACCACCCGGACGCGATCGTCCCCTGCGAGTTGCGCAAATGCCGCGGTCAGTTCGGCGATCACCTGGGCGTTGAAGGCGTTGTGCACCTCGGGGCGGTTCATCCATACCCACGCCGCGACCCCGCCGGCAACGGGCCGCTCTTCGATCGCCAACGTCGTGAATTGATTCATCACTCCTCCTTCAGGTCACATCCGGAAGACGCCAAAGCGGGTCGGCGTGATCGGGGCGTTCAACGCCGCTGAGAGCGAGAGCCCCAGCACCCGTCGCGTCGCGGCCGGGTCGATCACCCCGTCGTCCCAGAGCCGGGCGCTGGCGTAGTAGGGGTGCCCCTGCCGCTCGTACTGCGCGCGAATCGGCGCTTTGAAGGCCTCCTCCTCTTCGGCGGACCACGCGACCCCCTTCGCTTCGAGCGCGTCGCGGCGCACCTGCGCGAGGACACTCGCCGCCTGTTCGCCCCCCATCACCGAGATCCGGCTGTTGGGCCAGGTCCAGAGGAAGCGGGGGGAGTAGGCGCGACCGCACATCCCGTAGTTGCCCGCACCAAACGAGCCGCCGATGATCGCCGTAATCTTCGGCACTTCGGCGCACGCGACCGCCGTCACCATCTTCGCGCCATCTTTGGCGATTCCCCCCTGTTCGTACTTCTTGCCGACCATGAAGCCGGTGATATTCTGGAGAAAAAGGAGCGGGATCCCCCGCTGCGCACAGAGTTCGATGAAGTGCGCCCCTTTCTGGGCCGACTCGGAGAAGAGGATGCCGTTGTTCGCAACGATCCCCACCGGATAGCCGTAGAGTTCGGCAAAGCCGGTGACGAGCGTCGGGCCGTAGCGCGCTTTGAATTCGTCAAAGCGGGAGCCGTCGACGAGCCGCGCGATCACCTCGCGCACGTCGTAGGGTTTGCGCGTGTCGTTGGGGACAATCCCGTAGAGCTCCTCGGGGTCGTACGCGGGGGGTTCGGCGCTCCCGAGCGCCAGCTCCACCGGTTTGCGCCAATTGAGATGGGAGACAATCCGCCGTGCGATCGTCAGCGCGTGGCTGTCGTTCTCCGCGAGATGGTCGGCGACCCCCGAGATGCGGGTATGGACGTCGCCCC
The DNA here is from genome assembly GCF_054657095.1 of Hydrogenophilus islandicus. Lineage (NCBI taxonomy): Bacteria > Pseudomonadati > Pseudomonadota > Hydrogenophilia > Hydrogenophilales > Hydrogenophilaceae > Hydrogenophilus > Hydrogenophilus islandicus. The sequence goes on from NZ_BAAHXE010000024.1 coordinate 13,872, forward strand.
CGCCGAGCTCTTCGGCAGTGACCACCTCACCCGTAGCGGCTTTGACGAGCGGCGGCCCGCCGAGGAAGATCGTCCCCTGGTTCTTGACGATCACCGTCTCGTCGCTCATCGCCGGCACATAGGCCCCGCCCGCGGTGCACGAGCCCATCACCACCGCAATCTGCGGGATTCCCTGTGCGCTCATCCGCGCCTGGTTGTAGAAGATGCGGCCAAAGTGGTCGCGGTCGGGGAAGACCTCGTCCTGGAGCGGCAGGTAGGCCCCGCCCGAGTCAACAAGATAGATACAGGGTAGGCGGTTCTGCTCGGCGATCTCCTGCGCGCGCAGATGTTTCTTCACCGTAAGCGGATAGTAGGTCCCCCCTTTGACCGTCGCGTCGTTCGCGACAATCATGCACTCGACGCCGGCGACGCGCCCGACGCCCGCGATGATTCCCGCCGAAGGGGCGGCGTCGTCGTAGCAGCCGAACGCGGCGAGCTGGCCGATCTCGAGGAACGGCGAGCCGGGGTCGAGGAGGTGGTCGATCCGCTCACGCGGCAGGAGCTTGCCCCGCGCGACGTGTTTGGCGCGCGCCTCCTCTCCCCCCCCTTCGCGGATGCGCGCCACCTGCGCCTCGAGGTCGGCAACGAGCGCGCGCATCGCTGCGCTGTTGCGCTGAAACTCCTCCGACCGGCAATTGACACGGGTTTCGAGCCGTTTCATCGTTCGCGCTCCCCCTTCACGCGACGCCGCGAGCGACGAGATCGCGAGCGATCACCAGTTTCTGAATTTCGCTCGTCCCCTCGTAGATTTGGCTCACGCGCACGTCGCGGTAGATCCGCTCGACCGGAAAGTCGCGGACGTAGCCGTACCCGCCAAGCACCTGGATCGCAGCGGAGGCGACCCGTTCGGCCATCTCGGAAGCAAAGAGTTTAGCCATCGACGCCTCCTTGAGGCACGGTTCGCCCGCGTCGCGCTTCACGGCCGCGTGCCAGACGAGCTGGCGCGCTGCCTCGATCTGGGTCGCCATCTCGGCAAGCTTGAAGGCAATAGCCTGATGGGCGACGATCGGCTGACCAAACGCTTCGCGCTCTTGGGCGTATTTCAGCGCCACTTCCAGCGCCGCGCGCGCCATGCCGACACTCTGGGCAGCGATGCCGATCCGCCCCCCCTCGAGGTTGGCAAGGGCAATCTTGTACCCCTCCCCCTCGCGCCCAATGAGCGCGTCGTCGGGGATCCTGCAGTTGTCGAAGGTGATCTGCGCCGTGTCGCTCGCATTCTGCCCCAACTTCTCTTCGACGCGGCTCACGACGTAGCCCGGCGTCGCCGTCGGGACGAGAAAGCAGGAGATGCCGCGCTTGCCCGCAGCTGGGTCGGTGACCGCGAAGACGATCGCGACGTCGGCATTTTTGCCGGTGGTGATGAACTGTTTGACGCCGTTCAAGAGCCACCCGTCGGCGGTGCGCTCCGCACGGGTGCGGATCGCTCCGGCATCGGAGCCGACGTGCGGTTCCGTCAGGCAAAAGCAGCCCAACGCCTCGCCGCGCGCCAAGCGCGGGAGCCACGCTCCCTTCTGGTCGTCGCGGCCATATTTGAGAAGGATCGCATTGACGAGCGAATTCTGCACCGAGACGATCGTCGACGTGGCGCCGTCGCCGGCTGCGACCTCTTCGATCACGAGCGCGAGCGCCAACGTATCGAGCCCTGCGCCACCCCAGTCGCTCGGAACCGTCACCCCAAGCGCACCGAGCCCGCCGAGTTCGCGCAACACCTCGCGCGGAAAAGTGTGGTTGCGGTCCCACTCCGCGGCATAGGGTACGATCCGTTCGCGGGCAAAATGGCGAATCGCCTCCTGAACCATTCGATGATCGTCATCGAGCACCATTGTGTTCCTCCTTCGGTCTTTGTGTCGTCATCGTGACGCCGAGCAAGACGAGCGCGCCGCCGACGAGTACCGGCCACGCGAGCGGCTCATCGAGGAGCCACCAACCGGTGACCACCCCGGCAACGGGCACCAGATTGATGAAGAGCGCCGCGCGCGCTGCCCCGAGGCGCTGGACCGCTTCCGAATACCAGGTGTACCCGAGGGCGGTGGCGAAGATGCCCATGAAGAGCACCGCGCCCCAGACTTGCGGCGGCCAGTTGCGCCAACTGCCCCCCTCTCCCTCGACCGCTGCGACGAGCCAGAGGAGCGCCGCACCGACCACCGACGCCCAGAAGGTGGCGGCAAGAGGCGAAAAGAGGCGGGTGACCCCCTTCGAGAGAAAAGTGTAGAGACTCCAGGTGGCGACGCACCCTAAAATCAACCAGTCGCCCACCCCCACCTCCCCGCGCAGTGGCGCGAACGGATCCCCTTTCCCGATCACGGTGAGGCACCCCGTGAGCGCCAACAGCGCCCCCAGATGCTGCCGCCACCCGTGGGGTTCGCCGGCAAGCCACCACGCGGCGACGGCGACAACCACCGGGTTCAACGCCACAACGAGCGCCCCACGCCCTGCGGTGACGTGCTGCAGGCCGTAGAGAAAAAAGAGGTTGTAGAGAAAGATCCCGAAAAAACCCATCGCCACGAGCCGCCAGAGTGCCGCAACGGTGGGCGCTCGGCTGGGAGAAGTTGGGACGAGCAGCACGCGCGGTGTGCGCGGCGTGAGCGGCACCCCCCGCACGCGCGCAATCAGCCAGAGGACTACCGCCGCCAGGGTGAAGCGCATCGCGGCGGCAGCCGCCGGGGCGGTGAGCGCCTGGGCGACGATCCGCCCGGCTGGCCAGGTCGCGCCCCACATCACCATCGCCGCCACCAGCTGGCCGTAGAGACGAAACGGACTCACTCGAGCTCGATCGCCAGGGCCGTCGCTTCACCCCCGCCGATGCAGAGGCTAGCAACACCGCGCTTGCCACCGGTGCGGCGCAGCGCGCCGATGAGCGTCACGACGATGCGCGCGCCCGATGCGCCGATCGGGTGCCCGAGCGCACAGGCCCCGCCGTGGATATTGACCTTCTCGTGCGGCAGGTTCAACTCCTTCATCGCGGCCATCGTCACTACTGCGAACGCCTCGTTGATCTCGTAGAGGTCGACCGCATCAGTCGTCCACCCCGCTTTGGCCACCACCTTCGCGATCGCGCCGACGGGAGCAGTCGTGAACCAGGCCGGCTCTTGCGCATGGGTTGCGTGCGCGAGGATGCGGGCGAGCGGCGTGCACCCCAGTTGCTCGGCGGTTTCGCGCCGCATCAGTACCAGCGCCGCCGCCCCGTCCGAGATCGACGACGAGTTGGCCGCAGTCACCGTCCCGTCTTTGCGAAACGCCGGTTTGAGCGTAGGAATCTTGTCGATCTTCGCCTTGAGCGGCTGTTCGTCATGCGCCACCACCTGTTCGCCGCCGCGGCTGCGTACCGTCACCGGCACAATCTCCCACGCAAACGCGCCGCTCTGGATGGCACGCACCGCCCGCTGCGTCGATTCCACCGCGTAGGCATCCTGCATCTCGCGGGTAAAGCCGAAGTGTGCGGCGGTGTCTTCGGCAAAGGTGCCCATCAGCCGCCCCTTGTCGTAGGCATCCTCCAAGCCGTCGTAGAACATGTGGTCGATCACCTGCCCGTGGCCGAGCCGTAACCCACTGCGCACCTTGGGAAGCAGATAGGGGGCGTTACTCATCGACTCCATCCCGCCCGCGACGACGACGTCGTAACTCCGCGCCTTCAAGCCGTCAAAAGCGAGCATCTGCGCCTTCATCCCCGAACCGCAGACCTTATGGATCGTCGAGCAGCCGACCGATTTCGGCAATCCAGCGCCGAGCGCCGCCTGCCGCGCCGGCGCCTGCCCCTCGCCCGCCTGAAGGACGTTGCCCATCAACACCTCGTCGATCCGCTCAGGGGCGACGCCCGCGCGCTCGACCGCCGCGCGAATCGCCGCTGCCCCCAGCTCCGGACCGGTGAGCGCTGCGAGATCACCCTGGAATCCGCCCAACGGGGTGCGTGCCGCTGCAACGATGACGATATCTTCAGCCGATTTGCTCATCTTTGATGCTCCTCTTTGTCCACTCATGATTGCTCTGTGCCTTGCCGTTACGCCGTCTCAGCCATCAATTCGCGGCCGATCAGCCAGCGGCGAATCTCTGACGTCCCCGCGCCGATCTCGTAGAGCTTCGCGTCGCGCCACAGGCGCCCCGTCGGGTATTCGTTGATGTAGCCATTGCCCCCGAGGCACTGAATCGCCTCGCCCGCCATCCAGGTCGCTTTTTCGGCCGCATAGAGAATCGCCGCCGCGCAATCTTTACGGAGGTGGCGGCTGTGGTCGTGGCGGTCGAGCGCCCGCCCCACCGCGTAGACGAACGCCCGGGTGGCGCTCCATGTGGCGTACATGTCGGCGAGTTTCCCCTGCATCAGCTGGAATTCGCCGATCGGCTGGCCGAACTGCTTGCGTTCGTGCAGATAGGGGACCACCACCTCCATGCACGCGTCCATGATCCCAAGCGGCCCGCCAGCGAGGACCGCCCGCTCGTAGTCGAGCCCACTCATCAGCACCTTCACCCCACCGCCCACCTCGCCGAGCACGTTCTCTTCGGGCACTTCGCAGTCGTCAAAAAAGAGCGGGTAGGTGTTGGAGCCGCGCATCCCCAGTTTGTCGAGTTTACTCCCCGCGGAGAAGCCCTTCATCCCCTTTTCGACCAAGAAGGCGGTAATCCCGCGTGGGCCAGCCGCCGGGGCGGTTTTGGCATAGACGACAAGGACGTCGGCGTCGCCCCCGTTCGTGATCCACATCTTGCTGCCGTTGAGCACCCAGCGGTCGCCCCGCTTCTCGGCGCGCAGCTGCATCGAGACGACGTCGGAACCGGCGTTCGGCTCGCTCATCGCGAGTGCCCCCACCCATTCACCGGCGACCAGTTTCGGGAGATATTTCGCCTTTTGCGCGGCGCTGCCGTTGCGGTGGATCTGGTTGATGCAGAGGTTGGAATGGGCGCCGTACGAAAGCCCAACCGCCGCTGACGCCCGGCTGATCTCCTCCATCACGATGATGTGAGCGAGATAACCCATATTGACGCCACCGTACTCCTCGGCAACCGTCATGCCGTGAACCCCGAGGTCTCCCAATTTTTTCCACAAATCGTGCGGAAAAGCGTTCGTCTGGTCGATCTCCTGCGCGCGCGGCGCGATCTCTTTATCGCAAAAGGCGCGCACTGAATCGCGCAGGGCCACCAGCGTCTCATCCAGCCCCATGTCGAGCGAAGGTATCGCCATCGTCTGCTCCTCTGATTGACGTTTACGTCAACGTAACATTACCCGAAAGGAACGCGGTTGTCTAGAGTGGAAAGTTACGGGCTATCGGGACGACGACGCTTGGGCGGCGCAAGACCGCCGCGCCACTCAAACCAAACCGGCAAAGTGTGACCGCGGCAGCATCCAGCGGCCGGGCTGACCGGGTAGCTCGAAGAAACCAAAGTGCGCGTAGAAAGCAGCGGCTTGGGGCGATTTGGCATCCACAACAATCGCCGCTACCGCAAGCGTTTCACTGGCAGCCGCCACACGCTTGCACGCGTCGGCAAGCAGTATCGATCCCAGCCCCATGCCCTGCACCCGTTTGTCTACAGCCAAGCGCCCCATCAGCGCCACCGGCAACGGATAGCGCGGGAGTCTTTTCCGCCACTCCTCAGGGAGCGTCTCGGTGGCAATGCTTGCAGCGCTGAGGCTGTAGAAACCGACCACCCGGAGTTGTTCTGCCGGTGTCGCCACAAAAACCCGCGCCACCCCGCGCTTGATGTCTTGGTGCGCGTAGCGCCGCAGGTAATCATCGAGCGCCTGGACGCCACAGGCGAAATCGGCCGTCTCGACATTGCGGTCGAGCGCGCGAATGGAGTAGTCCATTACCGCACGTGCTTGGTGTGACGTTCGAACGCGCGCTGCAGTGCTGGGTTGGGCTGGGGCGGTTTATCCAGCGCTTCCAGGAACGCGGCGAAATCCTCCTGCGAGAGGGTCATCGTTTCGTGCGCCTGCACGAGCGATTGCGCGTGCTCGATTGCTTGCCTGAGCACGAATTCAGAAACGCTCATATGGGCGTAAGCCGCAGCTTTCTCCAGTAAACGACGCACCTCCTGGTCGCAGCGGATGTGCAGGCGGGTATCTTTGGTCAGGACGGTCATGCCACGCTCCTCCTCATCGTCGCTGAGCGGTATTGTGCGCCATTTGTCCGCACATTGTCAAACCCATTGACATACAACCGCCGCGCCTCACCGGTTTTACACCGGCTGCCGCGCCTTCTCTCGCCCTGCCTCTTCAGCAAGCGCCGCGTGGCACTGCGCCTCGAGCTGGTCGATCTCGGCGAGCACCGCCTCGATGTCGCGCCGCTGCTGTTCGAGCGTTGCCCGCCGCTCAGCCAGCACGCGCAAGAACTCGCGAATCTGCGTCGGTGAGTTGTGCATGCCGTCGTACATATCGAGGAGCTCTTTGATCTGCGCCAGACTCAACCCCAACCGTTTGCCCCGCAGCGCCAGCTTCAAGCGCGTCCGGTCACCCCGAGTGTAGACGCGCTGTCGTCCTTCGCGCCGCGGGTTGAGAATCCCGTGCTCCTCATAATAGCGGATGGTGCGCGGGGTAATCGCAAATTCGCGCGCGAGGTCGCCAATGGTATAGTTGCGCTGTTCCATGGTATCGTTCCGGACTTCCGTTTCCGTTGACGTCAACGTCACAATAACACAGCAAGCGGGTGATGCCAATCGCCCCAACAGGTGCCCACCCAGACCAGGATTGCAGCCGTGTCAGAGAACCCAACCCCCCAAGCGAATCGAGCAACCAACGGACTCACCTTCCCCTACCGCGACGCCCCCCCGATTGCGACCACTCGGGAGGTTGCGCCGGGGGTTCACTGGCTTCGCATGCCGCTCCCGTTTGCGCTCGACCACATCAACCTCTGGCTCGTCGCCGAACGCGACGGCTGGGCGATCATCGACACCGGCTACGCCCTTCCCGCGGTGCGCGAGGCGTGGCGCATCCTGCTTGCCCAGTTTCGCCCAACCCGCGTGATCGTTACCCACTTTCACCCCGACCACCTGGGTCTCGCTGCGTGGCTGATGGCCGAATACCACCTGCCGCTCTTCATGAGTCAGGGGGAGCTCCTCACCGGCTACGCAGCCTGGTTGCAGGCGCCTGGCCACGGTTACCGCGATATGGTGGCGCTCTTTGCCCGACACGGTTTGAGCGAAGAGGGGCAGCAGCCCCTCCTGAAGCGCGGCGCCGCCTATCCCATTGGCGTGCCGGAACTGCCACCGCACTACCACCGCCTGCGGGCAGGAGATCGACTGACACTAGGCGATACCACCTGGCAGGTGATCGTCGGTTGCGGCCACTCCCCCGAGCATGTGAGCCTCTATTGCGCGGAGCGGCAGCTCCTCATCTCGGGCGACATGCTCCTGCCGAAGATCTCGACGAACGTCAGCGTCTGGGCCGTCAGCCCCGAAGCCGATCCCCTTGCCGATTTTCTCGCGTCACTCGACGCCTTTGCCGCGCTTCCCAGTGACACGCTGGTGCTACCGTCGCACGGACTTCCTTTTGTTGGCATCCAACCGCGCATCGCCGCTCTTCGCGCCCATCACGACGCGCGCTTGGCCGAACTCATCGCGGCGTGCGCAGAGGCCCCACGCACCGCGGCCGAATTGGTGCCGGTTCTCTTTCCCCGTCCGCTCGACGCCCATCAGATGGTCTTTGCCCTGGGGGAGACGATTGCCCACCTCAACCACGCCGCGAAGCAGGGAAAACTCTTGCGCACAGTCGCAAGCAGTGGTGTGATACGATTTCGATCAACTATTTGACCACAACACGAGGGAGACCCCGATGAGTGAACAAAGCACGACCGCGCAAGCGGAAAAGACCATTGCAACAACGGAAAAAGCAACCGCGGCAGCCGAAAACCCACCCCCCCAGCTGCCCGACCCGCAAGAGATGGCCAAAGTCTATGCCGAAGTGGCGACACGCGCCGCGAAAGTGCTTGCGGAATACACTAAGAACCAGCTCAAAAAGGGGATCACCCCCCCTGCGGACGAGCTTGGGATCGCCCAGACCTACATGCAGATGATGGCGCGGCTCCTTGCCAACCCCTACAAACTCGCGCAGGCGCAGATGAACCTGATGTGGGACTACTTCAACCTCTGGCAGCATTCGATGCTCAAGATGATGGGCATCAACACCCCGCCCGTTGCCCAGCCCGACAAGAGCGACAAACGGTTCAAAGCCAAAGAGTGGGAAGAGCACTTCCTCTTCGACTTCATCAAGCAGTCCTATCTGATCGCCGCGCGCCGCATCCACGAAACCGTCTGCTGTCTCGAAGGGATCGACGAGACGACGCAAAAGAAAATCAACTTCTTCACCCGCAACTTCATCGAAGCGCTCTCGCCCACCAATTTCGCGCTCACCAACCCGGAAGTCTTCCAAGAGACGCTCCGCACCCACGGGCAGAATCTGATCAACGGGCTGAAGAACCTGCTGCGCGACCTCGAGGAGGGGGGCGGTCAGCTGCGGATCCGCATGACCGACACCGAAGCTTTCGAACTCGGCAAAAACATCGCCACCACCCCCGGCAAGGTGGTTTTCCAGACCGAACTCGCGCAACTCATCCAATACACCCCGACGACGAAAGAGGTCTACAAACGGCCGCTGCTGATCGTACCGCCGTGGATCAACAAGTACTACATCCTCGACCTGCGCGAAAAGAATTCGCTGGTGAAGTGGCTCGTCGATCAGGGGCACACCGTCTTCATCCTCTCGTGGGTGAACCCCGACGAGCGGTTGGCGCAAAAGACCTTTGCCGATTACGTCACCGAAGGGGTGGTCGCGGCACTCGACGCGATCGAACAGCAGACCGGCGAACGGGTAGTGAACGCTGCCGGCTACTGCTTGGGCGGGACGCTGCTTGCCACCACCGCCGCTTATCTGGCGGGCAAAAAGCAGAAGCGGTTTGCCTCCACCACCTTCTTCACCACCCTGACCGACTTCTCTGAGCCCGGGGAGCTGGGCGTCTTCACCACCCCGGAGACGGTCGCTGAACTCGAACGGAAGATGGCGCAACGGGGCTACCTCGAAGGGAGCGAGATGGCCACGACCTTCAACATGATGCGTGCCAACGACCTCATCTGGTCGTTCGTCGTGAACAACTACCTCCTCGGGCGCGAACCGTTCCCCTTCGACCTCCTCTACTGGAACTCCGACTCCACCCGGATGCCCGCGGCGATGCACTCGTTCTATCTCCGGAAGATGTACCTCGAGAACCGGCTCGTGCAGCCGAACGGCATCGAGATCGACGGCGTCGGGATCGACCTCGGGAAGATCAAAAACCCCTGCTACTTCATCTCGACGGTCGAGGACCACATCGCGCCGTGGAAGACCACCTACCGCGGGGCGCGCCACTTCACCGGCGCCGACGTCACCTTCGTGCTGGGCGGCTCTGGGCACATCGCGGGAATTGTCAACCCGCCGGCGGCCAATAAATACGGCTACTGGACGAACCCCGTGAAACCGCTGCCGGAAGACCCGGAGGTGTGGTTGCAGGGCGCCACCCACCACCCCGGCTCGTGGTGGCCCAACTGGAACGGGTGGCTCTTGCAACTCAACGGCGAGGAGAAAGTTCCCGCACGCGACCCAGCGAACGGCAAACTCCCGGTGATTGAAGAAGCCCCAGGAAGCTACGTCAAAGTGCGGATCTGATACGCCGCAATGCGTGCGGTCCTCGACACCAATACGGCGCTTGCCCTCTGGTGGTTCGAGGACCCGACGCTTGCCCCGCTCGCCGCTGCAATCGATGCGGGGGCGGTGGAACCGATCGTGAGCCCACCGCTCGAAGGGGAGTGGCGGACGGTCCTTGTTCGTCTTCAAGGGGTAGTCGCAACGCCGCGAGGGGCAGCGGCGCATCAACGCTTTCTCACCGCCACCACGCGCCTTCCCCACCCCGATGCTGCAACCTGTGCATCGGCCGCACTGCCCCTCTGCCGCGACCCTGAGGACCAGAAGTTTCTCGAATGCGCCTGGTTTCACCGGGCCACCTGGCTCATCACCCGAGATCGAGCGCTGCTTGCGCTGGCACGCCACCGCGCCCTTCGCCCGGTGCTCGCCATTGTGCGCCCAGAAGCGTGGGTTGCTGCGTATCGGGGTTACGGCTGACCGCTCTCTTGATTTCGCCGTTTTCTCCGTCGCGATACAATCTTTCGCATCGCAAAAAAGAAAAGCGCACTGCTTCTTTGGAGAAAAGGAGAAATGGCTGCTACCAACTTCAGCACCGCCAACCGTACCTACCGAGAGTTGCTCGGCAACGGCCAAACCTACGTGATCCCGCGTTTTCAACGCGATTACTCTTGGGATGAAGAGCACTGGGAAGACCTGTGGGTCGACCTCCTGGGCACCCTGCCGGAAGACGGGGAACCCGCCCATTACATGGGTTATCTAGTCCTGCAAACTACCGACAATCGTCGCTTCGATGTCATCGATGGCCAACAACGCCTCACCACCTTGAGCCTCATCGTACTCGCCGCGATGCGCCTGCTCAAAAAGCTCGCCGATGAGGGTCAAAACCGGGAAGCCAATACCAAACGCCTCGAACAACTGCGCGCCACCTACATCGGTTACCTCGATCCGGTGACACTGACCACGCGCAACAAGCTGGTCCTCAATCGCAACAACGACCCCTATTACCGGGACTATCTGGTAACCCTGAGCAACCATCTGCCAAGCCGCGGCTTTCCTGCCTCTACCCATGCCATGCGCAAGGGTTTCGAGTGGTTCGAGAAGCGCCTGCGCGAGCACGTGAAAAGTGAAACCGATCAAGGGATGGCGCTGGCGCGCGTCATCGACACCATGAGCGACAAGCTCTTTTTCACCGTGATTACCGTGGCCGACGAGCTCAACGCCTACAAGGTGTTCGAAACTCTCAACGCCCGCGGTGTGCGCCTCTCCGCTACTGATCTCCTCAAGAACTACCTTTTTTCAGTGCTTGCCCGCGACAACGAATCAGCCTATGAACTCGACGAACTGGAACGACGCTGGGAGAGCATGGTGGGCCGTCTGGGCCAAGAGAGCTTCCCCGATTTTTTGCGCATGCACTGGAACAGCCGCAACAAGTTCACCCGCCAATCGGACCTTTTTAAAACCATTCGCGCCCATATTCATAGCCGTGAGGCGGTTTTTCAGCTGCTTCGGGAAATGGATGAAGACATCGACACCTATCTCGCCTTAACGCAGCCTGAAGGTTCACATTGGTCGAATGAGTGCAAGCAAAGCGTCGCCGAGTTGCGCATGTTCTCCGTGCGACAACCCTTTCCTATGCTCATGGCTGCTCGACGAAAACTCGACAATGACGATTTCGAGAAATTGTTGCGCGCCACTGTGGTCATTACCTTTCGTTATAATGTGATCGGAGGTCAACATACCGGCGATCAGGAACGTGTCTACCACACCGCTGCCCTCAAGCTCCACCGGGACCAAGCACGTACCCTCCAAGATGTGCTGGAAGTGCTGCGCGACATCTACCCCAGCGATCAAACCTTCCGTGCGGCCTTTGCGGAAAAAAACATCAAGACCACGCAGAGTCGCAACGCTAAGATTGTCCGCTATATTTTGCGCAAACTCGAAAAACAGAGCGGCGGTATAGACTTTGACCACGAATCGGCTGCTTACACCATTGAGCACGTCCTTCCCCAGTCACCCGGAGACGGTTGGGAAGCGTTTTCAGATCGAGACCTGGAAACCTTCGTCTACCGCTTGGGCAACATGGTTATGCTCGAATCGGGTAAGAACAAAGACTTGGCCAACAAACCCTATGCTGAAAAGCGGCCTGTATTACTGAGCAGCGGCCTGCACCTGACCAGTGAACTGGCTCGTGAAAACGAAGAATGGACACCGGAGCGCATTCAAAGATGGCAGGAGAAGCTAGCAAAATTGGCTACCTCAGTTTGGCGCGTGGCGCAATTGAGCAGCATTTGAGACCGAATCATATGGGATGTTACAATTACGCAACCGGAGATCGTCATGCAGTGGCTTCCAGATGTTGAAGACGTAATCGAAATCCACGATCATCTTGTGAGGCTATCGGAACAAGTCAAGATAGTTGTCGCCTGATTCATGCAATCACCTGCCTTCTATTTCAGCTTGGGTAGAGTCCCGAACGACGCTGTCCCGTTCCGGGTTGAGCGTGACGGCCCCGATCGGTGTCCAGTCCCGTGTCTGCCCGGACCAGCGCGCCGGGTGACGTTCGCGGGCTTGAAGATAGGTCTGGTGCCGTGCCGCCAGGATCGCATGGTCTTCCCCGGCATGCCGTTGGGCGGGGGTGACGTAGCGCAGGCCGCTGTGGCGGTGCTCGACGTTGTACCAGTGCACGAAGTGCTGTCCCCACTGGCGGGCTTCGTCCAGGCTGGCGAAGCCGCGCGCCGGGAATTCGGGGCGGTACTTCGCCGTTTTGAAGAGCGATTCGACGAAGGCGTTGTCGTCGGACACCCTGGGGCGAGAGTATGAGGGCTTGATCCCCAGCCAGTGCAGCATCGCCAACACCGTGGTGGCCTTGAGCGTGCTGCCGTTGTCGCCGTGCAGCACGGGTTTTTCCGGCAGGGCGTGGAGGCCTTCGGCCAACGCGGTGCGCTTGAGCAGGCTCACCGCGTGTTCTGCCTCATCGGTGGCATGAATCTCCCAGCCGACGATCTTGCGGCTGTACAGATCCATGATCAGATACAGGTAGAACCACTGCCCCTTCACGTGGGTGGGCAGGTAGGTCATGTCCCAGCACCACACTTGTCCGGGGGCGCTGGCTACGTGCGTCGTCGGCGCTCGCGTGCGCTGCGGCGCACGGCTGCGCCCACGGTGACGGGTTTGTCCGTGGGCACGCAGCACGCGCTGAAAGCTCGATTCGCTGGCAAGATAGACGCCCTCGTCGGCCAGCGTGGGGACGATGCGCGCCGGGGGTTGGTCGGCTAAACGGGGCTCGTTGGCCAACGCCTGGATCCTCGCCCGTTCTTCGTCGCTGAGCGCATGCGCCGGCTGCGCACGCTTTGCCAGGGGCCTGCGGTCCCCCTGGCGCAGTCCTTCCTGCGCTTTCCAGCGCTGCAGGGTGCGCAGCGTCATGCCTGCGACCTCGCAGGCCGGGCGTAGGCGCGCGCCGGCTGCGTGTGCCTCATCGATGTGTCGGACCAGTGTTTGGCGATCTTCCAGGCCGATCATGCGTCCTCGTCCTTGGGGAAGATCGCTTCGAGCTTTTTTGATAGCACCAGCAACGCTGCCGCTTCGGCCAGCGCCTTTTCCTTGCGGCGCAGGTCGCGCTCGAGTTCCTTGATGCGACCCCGCTCGGCCTTCTTCTCCCGCAGAGCCTGCCGTGCGACTTCCTCGGGCTCATCGAGCGCCTGCAGGGCGGCGGTGCGCCATTGCTCGAGCGTCTGGGGATACACGCCATGCTCGCGGCACCAGGCCCCTTTGCTCGCCTCGTCCATCGCGGCGGTCGAGAGCACCGCTTCGAATCGGGCCCCCGCACTCCAGCCCCGCTCGCCAACGGGCTGGGAGAGCGCCTCGGCTCGCCAGCGCGCTAGCGTCGCAGCTGAAATGCTCAGCTCTCGCGCCAGCGTCTGCACCGCGACACTTTCTGGCGGCAACAGCCGTGCAACCGCCCTGTCCTTGAAGGACTGTCCGTATCTGGCCACTTCGTTCTTCCTTTGTCGCCCTCTGGTTTCAGGATCTATCGAGACGACAACTATTCTGACACAGAGGGCTATTCGAGAGCGATGACGACCCTATCTCTCCCCCAGGCATCAGGTCATTGAACCTTCTCGAGTCGGCCTGTTATAGACCATTGACCGCCATCGGCAAGACTGAGAAGTACCCTTCTATTGAACAGAAGGCCGCGGCACTATTCCATTCACTCACGAAGAATCACCCTTTCCACAACGGAAACAAACGAACTGCTGTTGTAACGTTGCTTATGCTCTTGCATCGCAATGACCGAATCCTTTCAATGAGCGTTAATGATAACACTTTGTATGACTTTGTTATCGCTGTGACATCTGATGAATTTCCGACACCGAATCACAGCCTATCTACCGATCAAGTAGTAGAAGAAATCGCCAAATGGATCAAATCCAACACTCAAACGAGCCAAATAAAGCTTGGTGCCATGAAGATCTCCGAGTTCAAGAAGAAGTGTGAGCTGGCCGGTGCCAAAATCAAAGACACCGATGGTGGCGCCTTTGTTATCTCACACAAAGATAAAAGCATCCGTATCAGCCATAGTACAAAGGAATTATCTGGACCCGTCGTCGTAACCTATCTAAATCGTCTGAACCTAAACGAAGCAAAGTCCGGAATTCCGCTGTCTGAGTTTCAACAAGGTGTATCCGCTGAGCGGGAGCAAATCCACCGCTTCATAGCTACATTGAAGCGCCTTGCAAAAATTTGACCTGAATCCGTGCTCTGCCTTTGATCGTCGCGCCCCGTGAGAATGTACCTGTCGCATCCCATATGATTGTCTTCCAAAAAGATGCTATCCTCTTTTCTGGGCCAGGAAGGCGTTAGACTCCCTCCGGGCCGAGGCCAAAGCAGCTTTAGCTTCCCAAGCGCAGCCGAACGAGGAGAAAGGGAGATGATCATCCGGTTGCACAAGAATGCCCGCACGACACCAGCGATTCGACGAGAGATCCAGGAGAGTCGCCTGACCACGAAAGAACTGGCGCTCAAGTACGGCGTAAGCCGCTGCACCATCCGCAAATGGCGCAGGCGAAACTCGGTCGAGGATCGTCCTCATACCCCTCACCGCATCCGTGCGACGCTCACCCCGGAACAGGAAGCGATTGTGGTTTGCTTGAGAAGAACGCTTCTTCTGCCCCTGGACGACCTTCTTGCCGTGGTGCGGGAATTCATCAACAAGGAGATCTCCCGTTCGGCGCTCGACCGCATGCTGCGGCGGCATAACGTCTCCAACCTGAAGGCCTTGATCGCCGAAAAGGAAGGTGAGAGGTCTGAGAAAAGCACAAAGTCGTTTCGGGACTACGAGCCCGGTTTTGTCCATGTCGACATCAAGCACCTGCCGAAGATGCCCGATGAGCCCCACGGCCGCTACCTCTTTGTCGCCATCGACCGGGCGAGTCGCTGGGTCTATTTCGAGGTCCATCGGACAAAAGAGGCGAAGAATGCCGCAGCCTTCCTTGAGCGTCTGGTCAAGAAAGCCCCTTTCAAGATCACCAAGGTGCTCACGGACAACGGCAAAGAATTCACCGACCGCTTCTGCGCCACAGGGGAGCGTCAAGCAACGGGAAGGCATCTCTTTGACCAGACGTGCCAGCAGCACGGTATTGAACATCGCCTCACCCCGCCGCGACATCCGCAGACCAACGGGATGGTAGAGCGGTTCAACGGCCGCATTGCTGAACTATTGAAGACCACTCGCTTCCGAAGTAGCAAGGAATTGGAGGAGGCGCTCATGCGCTATGCACACCTCTACAACCATCAGATTCCGCAGCGATCCTTGGGACATGTCGCTCCCATCGAGGCACTGAAGCGATGGCAGAGGGAGCGACCGGAGTTATTCAAAAAGCGTGTATATCAATCTCACTGGTCGCGACAACACTACGTTCCTAACCGGTAGCCATTGGGATTCTGCGCTTGCCACCGCCAGGCGTCGCGGCACATCTCTGCAAGCGTCCGTGACGCGCGCCACCCGAGTTCAGTGTGCGCTTTGCTCGGATCGGCCCAGCAGGCGGCGACGTCCCCCGGTCGCCGCGGGGCGATCTCGTAGGGAATGCGCCGACCGCTCGCCGCTTCGAACGCCCGGACCATTTCGAGCACCGAGACGCCACGCCCCGTCCCCAGGTTGAACGCCTCGCAGCGGGGCGGCGCATCGGGGGCAAGCAACGCTCGAAGCGCCGCCAGGTGCCCTTCCGCAAGGTCCATCACGTGGAGGTAGTCGCGCACACCGGTTCCATCCGGTGTGGGGTAATCGTTGCCAAAGATGCGTAACTTCGGCAGTTTCCCCACCGCGACCTGGGTGATAAACGGCATCAAGTTGTTGGGAATGTCGTTCGGATCTTCGCCGATCAAACCCGACGGGTGGGCGCCCACCGGGTTGAAATAGCGCAAAATCGCGATCCGCCACGTCGGGTCGGCACGGAAGGTGTCGCGCAACATCTCTTCGATGATCAGTTTCGTCCGACCGTAGGGGTTAGTCGCCGAAAGGGGATGCGTTTCGGTGAGCGGCAGCTGCTGCGGCTCGCCATAGACCGTCGCCGACGAACTGAAGACCAGGCACTTCACCCCCGCAGCAGCCATCGCCTCCAGGAGGCGCAACGACCCGACGACGTTGTGGTCGTAATAGAGCAACGGCTTCGCCACCGACTCGCCGACCGCTTTTTTGCCGGCAAAATGGATCACCGCGTCGCTCGGGTAGCGGGCAAACGCGGCGTCGAGCGCGGCGCGGTCGCGCACGTCCCCTTCGATCACCGTGACCCTTCGCCCGGTGATCTGCTCGACGCGGCGCAACGCCTCGGGGTGGCTGTTGCTGAAGTTATCGAAGACCACCACCTCGAACCCCGCTTCAAGGAGCACCACGACGGTGTGCGAGCCGATGTATCCAGCCCCCCCTGTGACCAAGATGCGCATCGCGTTTGATCTCTAAAAAGTCTATCCCTTGATTGAACCATGAGGGCGGGTAGAATGACAAGATGCTCACAAGCGCCGAAGCCCAGCGTCGCCTTGCCCGCGACGGCCCAAACCTGCTGCCTGGTGCAGCGCCTCGATCGATGGCGTCGATCGCGTTGGAGGTCGTGCGCGAACCGATGTTTCTGATGCTGATCGGCGCGGGGAGCATCTATCTGCTGCTCGGCGACACAGGCGAAGCGCTCTTTCTGCTCGGCTTCGTGTTTGTCGTCATCGGCATCACGCTCGCGCAAGAGCGCAAAACCCAACGGGCGCTGGAATCTTTACGCGATCTCTCGGCTCCGCGCGCCCTGGTCATCCGTGACGGGCAAGAGCAGCGCATTCCTGGCCGCGATGTAGTCGTCGGCGACCTGTTGGTGCTCCACGAAGGTGACCGCATTGCTGCCGACGCCCAGCTGATCAGCGGTCAGATCGACGTCGACGAATCGCTCCTCACCGGTGAAGCGGTGCCGGTGAGCAAAATGGCTCAACCGCTGGAAGAGAGCCCCAGCGCAATGCCTGGCGACTCCGGCAGCGCAACCCTCTTTGCCAGCACGGTGGTCACTAAGGGCGTTGGCCTTGCCGTGGTGACGGCCACAGGAGCCCGCACCGCAGTAGGGCGCATCGGGGCAGCACTAACCCACACCGAAGAGGCCGAATCGGGACTGCAGCGTGCGTCGGCGGCGTTGGTTCGCACCCTCACCCTGATCGCGCTGGTTCTTGCTTTGGCGCTGGTGTTGCTGAAGTGGCTATGGGACGGGGAGCCCGTGCTGGAGAGCCTGCTCTCAGGAATCGCTCTGGCGATGGCCATTCTCCCTGAAGAAATTCCGGTGATCCTCACGGTATTCCTCGCTTTGGGCGCCTGGCGGCTCTCGCAGGTCCAAGTGCTGACCCGCCGCATCCCCGCGGTCGAGGCGCTGGGCGCGATCACCGTGTTGGCCGTCGACAAAACCGGCACCCTCACGCAAAACCGCATGCAAGTGGCAGAACTGGTCGTTGACGGGGAACGGTTCGACGCAAGCAGCGATGGCTTGCCGGAGCAGTTTCACACGCTGGTCGAGTTTGCGATGCTCGCGACGCCCCATGACCCCTTCGACCCCATGGAGAAGGCAATCCAGGCCTTCGGTCATGCCCGGTTACAGGGCACCGAACATGTGCATGACGACCGCAACCCGACGCGGCAATACGACCTCGCGCGCGATATCCTAGCGATGACGCGGGTCTATGCAACCGATCGACCAGAGCTTTTTGCGCTCGCGACCAAGGGTGCCCCCGAAGCCGTGGCAGACCTCTGCCACCTTCCGGAAGCAGGGCGCGCAGCCCTTTTGCGCCAAGTCGAGGAGATGGCTGCGCGCGGCCTGAGAGTTCTGGGCGTTGCACGCGGCACCTGGCAATCCTCGAACGCCGACGCCCCCTGGCCGACGAGCCAGCACGATTTCGACTTCCGCTTTCTCGGCTTGATCGGTCTCATCGACCCCCCTCGCCCTGAGGTGCCGGCGGCGATTGCCGAGTGCCGCGCTGCCGGCGTGCGCATCGTGATGATGACCGGTGACCATCCCGCCACCGCGCGCGCCATCGCCAGCCAGGTCGGACTCTCCGAGCGCCCCGAGGTGATCACCGGTCCCGAGATCGCTGCGCTCGACGACGACGCGCTGCGGGTCCGTCTGCGCAACGTCGATATTTGCGCTCGTCTTTCGCCCGAGCAAAAATTGCGGCTGGTCCGCGCCCTGCAGGCCGATGGCGAGGTAGTGGCGATGACCGGTGATGGGGTCAACGACGCGCCAGCACTCAAGGCCGCGGACGTCGGCATCGCCATGGGGGCGCGCGGCACCGACGTCGCGCGCGAGGCAACTGCGTTGGTGCTGCTCGACGACAGTTTTGCCAGTATCGTCACGGCCATCCGTGGCGGACGGCGGATTTACGACAACATCACCAAAGCCACCCGTTTCGTCTTTGCCGTCCACATGCCGATCATCGCGCTGACGTTGATCCCGGCACTCTTGCATTGGCCGGTCTTGCTGCTCCCCGTACATATCGTGCTGTTGGAGCTGATGATCGACCCAGCATGCTCTGTGGTGTTCGAAGCGGAGCCCGAAGAGCCTGACGTGATGAACCGGCCGCCGCGCCCTCGTGATGCTTCGCCCTTCTCTGCAGGTAATATTTGGATCGGCGTGGTGCAGGGTGGCGGGTTGGCTGCGATCCTGCTGCTCGGCCATCGCGCGATGACGGCGTGGGGCGTGGACGAAGCGCACGCGCGCAGCACCGTGTTCATTGCCGTGGTCTTGAGCGTACTGCTGCTGATTGCTGCCAATCGCCAACGGATCTTCGCTGCATCACTGGCACTTGGTCACCCGGCCAACAAAAACCCGTGGATCTGGCCGATGGTCGGAGCAGTCGCCCTGCTTCTGGGTGCGGTCTTTGGCGTCTCCGTTCTGCGCCAGATCATGGGGCTGGCGATCCCAGCGGGGGCTGAACTCGGTGCCATCGGTTTGCTGATCCCTCTGGCAGCACTCTGGTTGTGGACGGTCCGTACCCTCCAGCAAAAATTTCTTCCTTCTAGGAGCAATTCATGACGACACCCACCAACACCATGACTTTTACT
>NZ_BAAHXE010000025.1:0-32549 GCF_054657095.1 Hydrogenophilus islandicus
GCTTACTCTAGTGATTGTTTGGATCACATGGGCATGATTATTCACCCAAAATTTTCCACGCATGATGTAAGCTGAAGATTGGTACGAGCCCCAGTAGCCACCGTCCTCAGCAAGGAGCACATACTCTCCGTCAAACAAGTAATCACTCACGTAATCAAGAACGCCGTTCGCACCACAGTACGGATATCGACCTTTCATCCTTTTCCTTTGAGCAGCGTTCAGTGGAACGCGTTTGCTGTCATGAACGTTAACCACCTCCCCCAACTTCACCACCCGCCAGTGCGCCGGGATGGGGCCGATGTCGGTCTCCTGCATCGGCACCTGGTCGGCGGCGACCACAGGCACGGGGCCGTAGGTGAAGAGATAGCGCATAAGGCTCTTCTTGAGTTCACGCAGGGCGCCGATGACGCGCTCGGTGGCCTCCCGCGCCCGCTGCACTGCCCGCAGAACGTGTGCGATGGCGTGCTGCTCGGGGAGGGGTGGGAGAGGGATTGGAAGATTCTGCAAAACTGACTTGTTGATACTCTTGAAGGTAGAACCCGTTCCCTTTTCCTCCAAATGTGGTTTTGCGTTAATCAAGAAGCACAACAGGAAGTCATTGTTAAGCGCTTCCCTTCCTGACAACGCTGCCAATCCGCGCCCGATGCAATAGTCACGCTGAGCTAGATTTACATCGCCTACAGGTGCCCTTACGGAAATCAGAACAGAGCCACGTTTAGCAACACGAAGAGGTACGGAGCACCATTTTATTGGTTGGGGATAGATTGATCCAAACTCTGCTTTTCCTTGTAGAAAGGGAAGACCTTCTCTGTGCGTGTTGTATGTGGAAGAAGGAGGCGATTGCCCCATCGTCAAGTCAGCCACATCCCCCAACCTTACAACCTGCCACTCCTCGGGCAGGGGGCCGAGTTCAGTTAGGCAGTAGCCGTCGGGGAGGTCGGTGGGTTCGAAATGCTCCTCTGAGGCTTTACTCATGCGCCATTTGCCCTTTTGTTGCGTCATTGTTACGCCTTTTGCGGCTTTTTTGCGGCATACCGCGTTCCGCGCCCTGTTTTGCCGATTCGTACCAAGATGCCCCTTGCAACCAGGTCGCCCAAATCCATCGTCGCCATGCGTTCCTTGACCCCTGTAAGTTGCTGATATTCCCGATTGCTGATACTCCCGTGTTCTTTTGCATACAGCACCGCCTGAATCTGCCTCTCGCTCAACCCCATCGCCCGTAGGTGCTCAGGCGTGTAGAGGTCTTTGGCAAAGGTCACCCGGACGCCTCCCAGCCACTCGGCAAATTCAGGCTCTGGAAGTCCCTGCTCACGGCACAGCTCGACGATCCTAGTGGTCCCCGAGCCCCAGCGCTCAATCACGCCGGCAAAGTAGAAGGCCTGCGCAAGGAGCGGATTGCGAAGCACCGACGAATGGGGACCATAGAGGGCTTGCGGGGTGAGCGGCGGAGGGAGTTCGCCCGCGTTCCAAATCTGCAAGCGGTCCTCTTCCAGCCGGATCTGGATGTCGGCCGGATAGGTGTAATCCCGGTGGATGAGGGCATTGGCAACAGCCTCGCGCAGGGCTTCCAGGGGATACTCCCAGACTTCCCGCCGCCGAAGTCCCTCCAAAGATGGCGTCTCCACGCGGATGTCAAAGCGCACCTTCAGCACCTGGCGGAAACGCTCCATCGCTCCGTCCAGCTGCTGCCAGAGGGTGCCTTGGAAGTCGTGACTGTCGAGGATTTGCGTGCCGCGGAAGATGCCGATTCGTAGTTGCGCCAGCGGGAAGAGCCGCTGCGGACGCTTGCCGAAGAGGAGCACCCCGGCGTTTTTGAGTCGCCCGTCGCTCACAAGATCGAGGTTCTGCAGGGTCTGCTCGGGATTTCCCGGATCGAGGTAAGGGAGCTTGGTCCTCGCCAGGCGGGCAAAATGGGCAAGAGCAGCGGAATCGATTTCTGCAAGCGTCCAATCGCTGGGCAGGGCATCCCAAGTGAGCCCCGAGCGCTTGAGGATGTGCCGAGCCATTTCCTCGGGCGGGAAGTCCCGATTGGTCGTCCCCACCCGACGGAGGTATCGCCCTCCGCAAGAGACCAGCCCACGGGCCGGGTCGACGCAGATCTCGATGACGGGACGCCCCTCCGTCTCGACCACCCGGATGTAGGGCGTAATTCCTAGACGCGAGGTGATGAGGTTCGCCAAGCGTTGGATTTCTCGGTCGTCCGACGTCGTGCCGACGATTTCGCCATCGTCGCGGATACCTACAAGGAGCGTTCCGCCCTCGGTGTTGGCGAAGGCTGCCAAGTCCTCCAGGGCCTTGTCGGTCCACTGGCGCTTGAATTCCAGAGTCTGGCCCTCCTCTCGGCCAATTTGGGGCATGGCTATCCTTTCAGGTGCAAAATCCCGAGCACCTCCTCGAGCGCCTGGTCGGCCGCCGCGCGCTCTTCCTCGGCCTCGCGCAGGAGCACCATTGCCTCCTCTAAAGGCAACACGTCCTCTTTTCCGTTGGTGACCACATAGCGGCTGGGGGAGAGGTTGTAGTCGTTGCGGACCGCCTCCTCGCCCGTGATGATAGCCGAAAGGCCCTCCTCGGCCTTCCACTCGTGGTAAAGCCGGGCGATCCGCTCAACGTGCTCGTCGGTGAGGTAGTTCTTCGGCCGCCCCTTGGCGAAGAGCTTGGAGGCGTTGATAAGGAGAATCTCGTTGAGGTGGCGCTTCTTGCGGTTGATCACCAGGATGATGCCCGGCGCGGTGGTGTTGTAAAAGAGGTTCTCGGGCAGGAGCACCACGGCCTCAACGAGGTCGCGCTCCACGAAGGCTTTGCGAATATCGCGCTCGCGACTCGAACCCTGCGAACCGCTGCCGCGCGACACTGCCCCAGTGTCCAAGACTACCGCCATGCGCCCCGTGTCGCTGAGGGAAGCCAGCATGTGTTGCAGCCAACCCCAGTCGGCACTGGATGCGGGAGGAATGCCGAGACCAAAGCGTTCGTACGGATCGTTTTCGTAGAGCCCGGCTGGGAAATCTTGATTCCACATGGGGTTGGCCGTCAGCAAATCGAAGGTCATCAACCGACCGGCGTGGTCGCGAAAGGCCGGGTTGCGCATGGTGTCGCCCAGCCGGATGTCGGCTTCCATGTCATGGATGACCGCGTTCATGCGCGCCATAGCAAAGGTGGCCGGGTTGATCTCCTGCCCAAAGAGGCGCAGAGGAGCGTGCTCGGGCGGCAGGCGGCGGTGGCCATTCTCCTGCACGCCATAGGTTTCGAGCAGGCGCAGATGGCACTTGATGAGCAAGCCGCCGGAACCACAAGTGGGGTCGTACACCGTCATGCCGGGCGCTGGTTCGAGGATGCAGGCCATGAGCACCGCAACCTCACGCGGAGTGTAGAACTCCCCGGCACTCTGTCCCTGCCCCTCGGCAAATTTACGCAACAGGTACTCATACGCACGGCCGAGGATATCCGGCTCCACGTCCTTGAGCCCCAGGCGATAGCGGGAGAGGACATCCACCAGCCGGGCCAGGTATTCGTCGGGCACGATGCGCTGGCCGGCGGCGGTGGCGTTGAAGTCCACCAGGTCAATGACGCCCTGCAAACGGGGGTTTTCACGGGCCACCGCTCTCACTGCATCGGTCAGGTACTGCCCGAGCGAAGTAACTTGCCGGCGGATGTGAGACCAACGGGCCTTTTCGGGAATGTAAAAGCGAACGGAGCCTCGGCCGTCAGCGATAATGCCGCGTTCGCGCTCCTCCTCCACAATTCGAGTCGCGACCGCCTCCGTGCCATACGCCTCGGCAAGACGACCGAGCTCATCTTCGAAGACGTCCGAAAGCCGTTTCAGAAAGACGAGCGGCAGGATGTAATCCTTGAACTTTGGTGCATCCACTGGGCCCCGAAGGGCGCAGGCTGCGTCCCACAGCCAGGACTCAAGCGTTGTCATGTCAAGCGGCATCGTGTGGTTTCTCCTTCTTCTCGATCGGCCATTCTTTCGAGGGGCTTGATGATCTTCGCGTTTTGCCGGTTGGGTAGAGAAACTGCGCGGTGTGCGCCATTGTAGCCTCTATTCTTTGCTACGATAACGCCTTTACGAACAAGGCCACGGCAATGAAACGCTTCGTCGCCAGACTTCTGCCGCTCCTCGTCCTCACCCTTGCCGCTTGCGGAATCAAGGGACCCCTCACCTTGCCCAACCCGCCCGGTAACGAACCTACCACCGGAAAATCTGGACCGAACGCACGATGACCGCAACCGAACACTCCTTCCCGATGCCAACCTTGACGCGGCGCGCCGGCACCCTCTATCTCGAAGAGACGCCGCTCGACGCGATCGCCGCAACCTACGGCACCCCTTGTTACGTCTATTCCGAAGCGGCGATGCGCGCGGCGTTTGCCGCCTACCGCTCGGGGTTACCGCCCGAGGTCGGCGCGATCCACTACGCCGTCAAAGCGAACAGCAACTTGACGCTTCTGAAACGCTTCGCCGAATGGGGTGCCGGTTTTGACATCGTCTCGGGCGGCGAGCTCGAACGGGTGATCGCGGCGGGGGGCGAACCCGGCTCGGTGGTCTTCTCAGGTGTTGGGAAAGCGACGTGGGAGATCGAACGGGCGCTCGAATTGGGGATCGGTGCGTTTCACGTCGAATCGCTCCCAGAGTTGCAGCGGATCGCAACGATCGCCGCGGCGCACGGCACCCAGGCGCCGGTGAGCTTTCGCGTCAACCCCGACGTCGACCCCAAAACCCACCCCTACATCGCCACGGGGCTCGCCCAAAGCAAATTCGGCGTGACGATGGACGAGGCGCTCGAAGGTTACCGCATCGCTGCCGACCACCCGGCGCTGACGGTGGTGGGTGTAGCGTGCCACATCGGGTCACAACTCACCGAAATCGCTCCCCTGTTGGAGGCCGCGACGCGTCTGCGCACTTTTGTCGAGCAGTTGGAGCGCGAAGGGATTGCGTTGCGAACGATCGATCTCGGCGGCGGGATTGGGATCCGCTACCGCGACGAGACACCGCCCGAGATCACGACGACGCTCTTGAAGCTCCGCGCCATTTTTGCTGCCCGCCCCGAGCGGCTCGCGGTCGAACCCGGTCGCTCCCTCGTCGGTGCCGCGGGGCTCCTGCTCACCCGCACCGAGTATGTGAAGCGCCGTGACACGCACACCTTTTTCATCGTCGATGCGGCGATGAATGACCTGATGCGCCCAGCGCTCTACGACGCGTGGCACGAAATTGTTCCGGTAGTCGAACGGAAAGAGCCCCCGACGGTTGGCGACGTCGTCGGCCCCGTCTGTGAGACCGGCGACTTCCTCGGCCGTGGCCGGGCGCTGGCGCTCGCCGAGGGGGATTACCTCGCGATCCTCTGTGCCGGTGCCTATGGAATGGCGATGAGCTCGCAATACAATAGCCGGCCACGCGCCGCCGAGGTTCTGGTGAGCGGCACCACCCACCGCCTCATTCGCCCCCGCGAGCGGCGTGAAGCGCTCTGGGCCGATGAACTGGCACTGCTCCAATAGGGGAGCCCCGAGGGGAGCCCCGTTGAGCAAGCCGCTTCTCCCCATGCGCCGGCTCCTCATCTGCATCGTGACCGCGCTGGTGCTCCTGGCCACAGCGCCAGCGCTCCTTCATGCCGCGGGACTCCCCGCGACCGTGGCGAAAACGCTCGCCGAGGCGGAGATCCCCTCTGAAGCCCTCTCCATCTGGATCGCGCCGCTCGACGGCAAAGGGCAGCGCCTCATCTACCATCCCGAAACCCCGCGCAACCCGGCGTCGGTGATGAAACTGATCACCACCTTCGCGGCGTTTGAGACCTTTGGGGCGAGCTACCGCTGGCAAGTGGCGTTGGAAAGCAGCGCCCAGTGGTCGGATGACACCCTCTTTGGCCCTTTGGAACTGATCCACGACGGCGACCCGGCGCTCACCGCCGAGCGGTTGTGGCAGCTGCTGCGCACCGTTCGGGCGATGGGGATTCGCCGAATCTCTGGCTTTACCGTTACTGCCCCGCCGCTGCGCCTCCCCCCATGGGACCCTGCCGCGTTCGACGGTCGCGGCGAAGCACCCTACACTCAGGGACCCGCTGCAGCGCTCGCCCACTTCAACGCGATCGTCGTGACGCTCCAGCCCCACCCCCAGCGTCCGCAACAACTCATCGCCACCACCCACCCGCCGCTCCCGTTTACGATTGACACCCGTGGCGTCAAGGTCACCGAGGGTCCATGCCGGCAGCCGGCCCGCGAGACGGTCACCGCGAACTTCACGGCAACCCACCTGGTATTGACAGGAACCTACGCGCTCTCCTGCGGTGTCCAGACGCTTGCGCTCGCCCCACCGCAACCCCACCGCTACGCCGAATGGCTCCTGGCCGCGATCTGGCAGGAGCTGGGCGGAGAGATTGCCCCCAATCTTCCGCGCAAAGCGGCGAAGAGCCGCTTTCGCCTTGCGGCGAGCGAATCGCCGACGCTCACCGAGATCGCCTACCAGATGAACAAGTGGTCGAACAACGTCATCGCGCGGCAGCTCCTCGCGTTGGTCGGCTTTGTTGCGCAACCAGACGCATCCGACCACGTCGCGGCGGGCGCTGAGCGCGCGTTAGCACTCCTCAGGGAAAAAGGGATCGACGCGCGCGCAACAGTCATCGAGAACGGTTCCGGACTCTCGCGAATCGCCCGCACCACCGCGCGCACGCTCGCCGAACTCCTCACTTTTGTTGCCCGGCAAGAGTACGCCACCGAGTTCATCGCTGGGCTGCCACGGCTCGGCGAAGATGGCACCGCCCGTCGGCGCTATCGCGATCATCCGCTTGCGGGCAGCGCCCACGTCAAAACGGGGACGCTCAGAGACGCCCGGGCGCTCGCAGGCTACGCCCGCAACCGCAACGGGGAACCCTACGTCGTAGTGATGCTCCTCGACCACCCCAACGCGAGCCGCGCGATAAAGCTCTTTCCTCAACTCCTCGAGTGGCTCGCCGCAAGCGAATAAAAAAACGCCAAGCCCAAATAAGCCTGGCGTTTCGCGTTTTTCGCTTTCGCGTTTTTGCTTCGCAGAAGCCCGCGTCGCTTGCTTTACTCCTGCGGTTCGCCGCTTTTCGGCTGCTCGACCCCCTTCAACGAGAGCTTGATCCGGCCGCGCTCGTCGGTTTCGAGCACCTTCACCCGCACCTTTTGCCCCTCTTGGACATAGTCGTTGACATTATTGACCCGCTCGTTGGCAATCTGCGAGATATGCAAGAGGCCATCCCGACCGGGGAGGATGTTGACGATCGCGCCAAAGTCGAGGATTTTGAGCACCGTGCCGTCGTACTCTTTCCCCACTTCGACCTCAGCGGTGATCGCAGCGATCCGCTCTTTCGCCGCTTCAATCCCCTCGGCGCTCGCTGACGAAATGGTCACGGTACCATCTTCGGCGATCTCGATCACCGTACCGGTCTCATCCTGAAGCGCACGGATCACCGCACCCCCTTTCCCGATCACGTCGCGGATCTTTTCGGGGTTGATCTTGATCTGCACCATCCGGGGAGCATACGCGGAGAGTTCGCCGCGCGCTCCACCCATCGCTTCACGCATCAAGCCGAGGATATGCATCCGCGCCTCTTTCGCCTGGAGAAGCGCCACCTCCATGATCTCTTTGGTGATCCCCTGGATCTTGATGTCCATCTGCAGCGCCGTCACCCCATCCGCGGTACCGGCCACTTTAAAGTCCATGTCCCCCAGGTGATCCTCGTCGCCGAGAATGTCGGTGAGCACCGCGAAGCGGTTCCCCTCTTTGATCAGCCCCATCGCCACACCGGCGACATGCTTCTTGAGCGGCACCCCTGCATCCATCAGTGCCAACGACGAAGCGCAGACAGTCGCCATCGAACTCGAACCGTTCGATTCGAGGATCTCGGAGACGACGCGAATCGTATAGGGAAAATCCTCCTGACTGGGCACCATCGCTTTGAGCGCCCGTTTGGCGAGGTTACCGTGGCCGATCTCGCGCCGCTTCGGCACCCCAAACCGCCCCGTCTCTCCGGTCGAGAAGGGAGGGAAGTTGTAGTGGAGCATGAACGGCTCGCGGTATTCGCCCGCAAGCGCGTCGACGATCTGCTCGTCGCGGCCGGTACCCAGCGTCGTCACCGCAAGCGCCTGCGTCTCGCCCCGGGTGAAGAGACACGAACCGTGGGTGCGCGGCAGGACCCCGACGCGGATGTCGATCGGGCGAACGGTGCGGGTATCGCGACCGTCGATCCGCGGTTCGCCCGCAAGGATCCGCGAGCGGACGATTTCAGACTCAAGAGCAAAGAGGATCGAGTGGATCTCGTTCAACGACGGCATCGGGTCGAACGATTCGAGCACCGCTTGGGTCACGTCGCTCCGAATCGTTTTCAGGAGGTCGTTGCGCGCCTGTTTCGTGGGAATCGCAAACGCCTCTTCGAGCCGGGCGCGCGCAAGCTCGGCAATCCGGTTGCGCAACGCCTCATTGGCAGGGGGAGGTTGCCAATCCCACGCCGGTTTCCCCGCCTCAGCGACGAGCTCGCGGATCGCCTCGATCGCCACCTGCATCTGTTCGTGGCCGAAGACCACGGCGCCCAGCATCACCTCCTCGGGGAGCTCTTTCGCTTCCGATTCGACCATCAGAACGGCGTTCTCCGTCCCGGCAACGACGAGATCAAGGGTACTTGTTTTGAGTTCGCTCTGCGTGGGGTTGAGCACGTACTGACCGTTAAGGTAGCCGACGCGGCACGCCCCGACTGGCCCCTGGAAGGGGATCCCGGAGAGCGAGAGCGCAGCGCTCGCCGCAAGCATCGCTGGAATATCCCCGTCGATCTCAGGGTTGAGCGACAGCACCTGGACGATCACCTGAACCTCGTTGTAGAACCCTTCCGGAAAGAGGGGACGAATGGGACGATCGATGAGGCGCGAGGTGAGCGTCTCTTTTTCGCTTGGCCGTCCTTCCCGTTTGAAAAACCCGCCGGGGATGCGGCCAGAAGCGTAGAATTTTTCCATGTAGTCGACAGTGAGCGGGAAGAAGTCCTGCCCTTCTTTCGCCTCTTTTGCCGCAACGACGGTCGCCAACACGACTGTTTCGTCCATGTCGACGAGCACCGCGCCGCTCGCTTGTCGCGCCATTTCCCCCGTTTCCATCCGAACGGTATGGCGACCGAAGGTAAAGGTCTTTCTAAAAGCTTGTGGCATAGTCTTTGGTATCCCTCAAACCAAAGAGCCCTCGTCGGGGACGAGGGCTCTTCTTGTTTCACCGTGTTACTTACGCAGCCCCAAACGTTGAATCAGGGCCAGGTACCGATCCGGGTCGGTGCGCTTCAGGTAGTCCAAGAGCCGCCGGCGGTGCGAAACCATCTTCAAAAGCCCGCGCCGCGAGTGGTGATCTTTCTTGTGTGCAGCGAAGTGGTCTTGCAAACCGTTGATCCGTGCAGTCAAAAGCGCCACTTGCACTTCCACCGAACCGGTGTCGTTACTGCCGCGCCCGAACTCGGCGACGATTTTCGCTTTGGTCTCTTTATCCAGCATAGCAATACTCTTTCAATATCCCATGAGTCGAAGTCAAACAACAGATTCACGTTTCCCGATGGCTTCAGGCAGCGTTGGCGAAGGATTGAGTAGTTTAGCAACAAGTCGCTTGGGCGACAAGACCCCAGAGGCCGATTGCCAATGGCCAACACCTAAAAAGGTAAAACCGTTCTCCTCGCGATAGACACGGACCAAGGGCGAAACCTCTTCCTGCTCCCCCTTGGCACACGGAACCGGTTCGCCGTGGCAGAAGCGATCCGCTTGCTGCGGGGTGAGTACGAGCGCGGGAAGATCGGCCACGAGCAGATCGACAGGAAGGAGCGCACGACGTGCTGCATCGCGATCAAGCGCCAACCACTCGGCAAGCGTCCGGGCATCGGCACACGAGAAGCGGCCGACCGCGTCGCGATGCAACAGATCGACGTGGGCGGGAACGCCCAGCGCGTCGCCAATCGCCTCGGCAAGTGCCCGGATGTAGGTGCCTTTGCTGACCGTTGCAGAGAGCAGTGCCTTCTGGGCCGCAGCATCAAACGCGACCAGCTCGAGGCGATGGATCGTCACCGGTCGAGGCGTGCGCTCCACCGTCACCCCTTGTCGGGCAAGCGCATAAAGCGGCTGGCCGTCACGCTTGAGCGCAGAGACCATCGGCGGAACCTGTTGGATCACCCCCCGAAAACGGGGGAGCACCGCACGAAGGGCCGCGTCAGTCACTGCGCTTGGGGCGCTCTGCACCACACGCCCTTGTGCGTCGCCCGTGTCGGTGGCCACACCAAAGGCGACGCGAAAAGTGTAGCTCTTTTCGGCGTCGAGCCCCTGCTGGACAAATTTGGTCGCCTCACCCAAGGCGATCACCAGCAGCCCCGACGCCATGGGGTCGAGCGTCCCGCCGTGCCCCGCTTTCGCCGCGTGCAGGTGGCGCCGAAGCGTCTGCAGCACCGCGTTACTCGAGGGGCCGCTGGGCTTATTGACGAGAAGAATGCCGTCAACCGCCTCAGCGCGCTGCGCCATCCTCGTCCCCCGCCTCATCCTCCTTTGCCGATACCCCTTCCTCGCGATGCGCTGCCGCCACCCGATCGATCAGCTGGGTCAGTGCCACCCCCCGTTCGATCGAGGTATCGTGCACGAAGTGAAGCTGGGGAACTTTATAGGTGGTGAGGCGCTTCGCGAGCAGTTGCCGCAAAAAGCCGCTCGCGTGCTCAAGCCCCGCGATCGCTTCATGGACCCGGTCGGCCCCTTCCCAACTGGAGAGGTAGACTTTGGCGTGGGAGAGGTCGTTGGAGACCTCGACTGCGGTGATCGTGACCGATCCGACGCGGGGATCTTTCACCTCGCGCCGGATGAGTTCGGCAAGAATCCGCTGGATCGCGTCACCGACCCGGCGGGCGCGGGGAAAGTCTCTCGGCATCGTGCGCTCCTCAAAGGGTCCGGGCAACCTCTTTCACTTCGAAGACCTCAATCTGATCCCCTTCGCGAATGTCTTGGAAGTTTTTGATCGAGAGACCGCATTCGTAGCCGGCTTTGACCTCGCGCACATCCTCTTTGAAGCGCTTGAGCGAATCGAGTTCGCCCTCGTGAATGACGATGTTGTCGCGCAGCACCCGAACGCGGGCATTGCGGCGCACCAGCCCTTCCAACACGTAGCAGCCAGCCACTGTACCCACTTTGGGGACATGGAAGGTTTGCCGCACTTCGACGAGACCCAAAGTCTCCTCTTTCCGTTCGGGAGAGAGGAGCCCAGCCATTGCCGCTTTGATCTCATCCACCGCGTCGTAGATGATGTTGTAGTAGCGGATATCAACATCAAAGGTCTCTGCGAGTTTGCGGGCGTTCGCATCGGCGCGAACGTTGAAGCCAATAATCACCGCGCGCGAGGCTTGCGCGAGGTTCACGTCGCTTTCGGTGATCCCGCCGACGCCGGCATGAACCACCTGCACCTGCACCTCGTCGGTCGAGAGCTTCGCCAGCGCTTGAGAGAGCGCCTCGGCAGAACCTTGGACGTCCGCTTTGATGATGATCGGCAGCTTCTTGACGTCGCCCTGTCCCATCTGGTCGAAGAGGTTCTCGAGTTTGAGGGCCTGGTTCTTCGCCAATTTCTGTTCGCGGTACTTCCCTTGGCGGTAGAGGGCAATCTCCCGCGCTTTCCGCTCATCGGGAAGGACGTAGAACGCCTCACCCGCTTGCGGCACCTCTTCAAGACCGAGGATTTCGGCAGGCATCGACGGGCCAGCCTCGGTAATTTGCCGGCCGTTCTCGTCGAGCATTGCCCGGACCCGCCCCCAAGTCGCCCCAGCAAGGACGACGTCCCCTCTCTTGAGGGTGCCACTTTGCACGAGCACCGTCGCAACCGGGCCGCGACCTCGGTCGAGCCGCGCTTCGATCACCAGCCCTTTGGCTGGACCGCTCTTCGGCGCTTTGAGCTCGAGCACTTCGGCAACGAGGAGAATCGAGTCGAGCAGTTCGTCGATCCCTTGCCCCGTCTTCGCCGAAACATTGACGAAGATGGTGTCACCGCCATACTCTTCCGGGATCACTCCTTCCGCGACCAACTCTTGCCGCACCCGCTCCGGGTTGGCGTCAGGTTTGTCGATCTTGTTCACCGCGACGACGATCGGGACGTTGGCCGCGCGCGCGTGGTGGATCGCTTCACGCGTCTGCGGCATCACGCCATCGTCCGCAGCAACCACCAACACGACGACGTCGGTAGCCTGCGCGCCTCGCGCCCGCATCGCGGTAAAGGCCTCGTGCCCCGGGGTATCGAGGAAGGTGACGACCCCCTTGGGGGTCTCGACATGGTAGGCACCGATGTGCTGGGTGATGCCACCCGCTTCCCCTGCTGCCACCTTGGTGCGCCGAATCGTGTCGAGGAGCGAGGTCTTGCCGTGGTCGACGTGGCCCATGACGGTCACCACGGGGGGACGCGGCTCCGGGGTTCTGTCGAGGTCGGCACCGAACGATTCGAGGAAGGCGTCGGGGTCGTCGAGCTTCGCAGCGACCGCTTTGTGCCCCATCTCCTCGACCGCGAGCATCGCCGTCTCTTGGTCGAGCACCTGGTTGATGGTCGCCATCACGCCCATCTTCATCAACGTTTTGATGAGGTCGACCCCTTTGACCGCCATCGCGTGGGCAAGCTCGGCAACCGTGATTGTCTCCGGCACATGGACTTCGCGCACGACCGGTTCGGTAGGCGCCTGGAATCCATGCTCCTCTTCGTGCGCCTGGCGTTTGCCGTTCTTCTTCTTGCCCGCTTTCCCCTTCCAGCTGCTGTCGCCATCGTCGAGCGCGCGGACCTTCAACCCCCCTTTACGAGCGGCGCGCTCTTCACGCTCCTTCTCCTTGCTCTTCTTGGCCTTCTCTTTCTCTTTGTTCTTGGCGGCGCTCTCTGCTTCAGTCGTCCCGCTCTCAGGAGCAGGGGCGATGGCAACGGCAGGCTCTTCTGGTTTCTCTTCAGCCGCCTTTTCGGCTAGAGCCTCTTTGGCGGCTTGCCGCGCCGCCTCACGAGCACGCCGCTCGCGCAGCTCCGCCTCTTGGATCGCGCGCAACTTCGCTTGCCGTTCGGCCTCTTGCCGCCGCCGCTCGAGCTCTTCGGGGGATAACACCGGATGGAGCGTACGATCGGTTTTGGCAGGAGCTGCTGCGCCCGTCACCTTTTTCTCTGGCTCTTTTTTGCCGTCGGCGTTGGCTTTCTTCGGGGTTCCTACGCGCTCAGCGCTACTCTGAGGTTTCTCATCCTCTTGCTTCGCTTTGCGTTCGGCCGCCACTTGCGCCTGAGTCTGACCCTCTGTCGCCTCTTTGCCCTCTGGCACGCGTGAACGGTCCGCTCCCTCCCCCTTTGACTCAACGGGGGGTGCGACTTGCTCAACAACGGGGGCGGGCTCAGGGGCCGTCATCCGCTCTTCTGGAGGAGTCTTCTCCCCTTGTTGCTGAGCGGTGGCAGCGGCTTCTTCAACCGGCTGAGGACGTTCAGGAAGGGGTGCTTCTGGCGTTTGAGGAGGAGAGGCACTCGCCCGCAACGCCGCTTCCAACTTGGCCCGCTCTTCCTGGGTTTTGGCGACGATCTCTTCTTTTTTGACGAGCACCCGTTTTTTCCGCACCTCGACCTGCACCGTCCGAGCCCGGCCCGAGGCGTCGGTCGCGCGAATCGCTGTGGTCTCTTTGCGTTTCAAGGTGATCCGTTTCTCCTCGCCACCGCCGTGCTGCCGCTTGAGGTGTTCAAGCAGCTTCGCTTTGTCGCTGGCCGTGAGTGGACTCTCGGGCCCCGTCGCGGGAACCCCGGCCTCTTTGAGCTGCGCGAGGAGCTTCGCTACGGGAACTCCTAACTCTTCGGCAAAGGCTTTGACGTTTTCGCTATCCATGGCGGCATCTCCCTCATTCAAACCAGTGGGCACGCGCTTGGCTGATCAGCGATGCAGCCCGCTCGGCGTCGATGCCAGTAATTTCGATCAGTTCATCGGTCGAGAGCTCGCCGAGGTCATCCCGTGTCACGATTCCCGATCGGGCCAATTTGACGGCGATACTCCGCTCCATCCCGTCGAGCGCCAAGAGCTCCGGTTCGAGCTTCTCGATCGCCTCCTCTTCGGCAATCGCGTCGGTCAACAGGGCGTTGCGGGCCCGTTCGCGCAAAGCTTGAACGATCTCCTCATCGAGCCCCTCGATCGCCAGCATCTCGGCGATCGGCACGTAAGCGACCTCCTCAAGCGTCGTGAATCCCTCGTCAACCAAAAGATCGGCCAGATCTTCATCGACGTCGAGTTTTTCCATAAAGAACTGGCGCAGCGCTTGGCGCTCGGCCTCTTTGCGCTCGCGCGACTCCGATTCACTCATCAGGTTGATCGTCCAACCGGTCAGTTCTGAGGCGAGCTTCACATTCTGCCCACCGCGGCCAATCGCGATCGCGAGGTTGGCGTCGTCGACGACCACATCCATCGCATGGTTCTCCTCATCGACGACGATCGAGACGACCTCGGCCGGTTGCAGCGCCGCAATGACAAACTGTGCAGGGTCGGGCGACCAGACGATGATGTCGATGTGCTCCATGGCGATCTCTTGCCGGACTGCCATGACGCGGGTTCCTTTCATGCCGACACACGCCCCCACCGGATCGAGCCTCGGGTCATGGGAGTGGACGGCGATCTTCGCTCGCAACCCCGGGTCACGCGCACACCCTTTGATTTCGATCACCCCCTCTTCGATCTCTGGCACCTCGAGCTCAAAGAGGGCGACGACAAATTCGGGGGCACTGCGCGAGAGGATGATTTGCGGGCCGCGCGCCTGGCGGTCGATGCGCTTCACGACAGCACGAACCCGGTCGCCTACACGCAACACTTCGCGCGGGATCATCTCCTCCCGCGGCAAGAGGGCCTCGAGGCGACCGATTTCGACATAGGCGTTCCCCCGCTCCATCCGCTTGATGACACCAGTCACCAGCCGGTCGCCGCGATCGAGAAACTCTTTGAGCATCTGCTCGCGTTCCGCATCGCGGATCTTCTGGAGAATGATCTGTTTCGCGGTCTGCGCGCCAATTCGGCCGAGCTCCACCACAGGAATCTCTTCTTCGTAGTAGTCGCCCGGGTTGATATCGGGTTTGAGCTCACGCGCGTCGATCAGCCCCATTTCGCGCTCGTCGTTCTTCACTTCAGCGTCGGGCAGCACCAACCATCGGCGCCAGGCGCGGTAGGTACCGTGCTGACGGTCGATTTCGACACGGACATCGGCGTCTTCATGGAGATGTTTTTTCGTTGCCAAAGCAAGTGCCGATTCCAGCGCGGCAAAAACGACCTCTTTGGGAACATTCTTTTCGTGCGCCAGGGCATCGACCAACAACAACATTTCCCGACTCATTCTGACTTCCTCTCGCTTCTCTCTTCAATCAAAGCGCGGTACAAGGCGCGCCTTTTCCAGCAGTTCCCAGGAAATCGACACGGCAGTACCGTCATCGAGCGCGAGGGTCACCCCATCAGGGGCGACGCCTGCGATCATTCCGACGAAGTTACGTCGCCCAGCGATCGCCTCGCGGCACCGCAGTTGCGCCCGCTCACCCATGAAACGCTCAAAGTGGGCCGGCTTTTTGAGCACGCGGTCCAGCCCCGGGGAGGAGACCTCCAAGCGGTCGTAATCGACCCCCTCGACCTCAAAGAGGTGCTGCAGCTGGTTACTCACCCGCTCGCAGTCATCGAGCGTGATCGGCTCCGAGGCGTCGATAAAGACGCGAATCAGCCGCCCACGCGGGCTCACCTCCAAATCGAGGAGCTCGTACCCCAGGCCTTCGGCCACCCGTTCGATCATCTGTTCCAAATTCATAAGACTCACAAACAAAAAATGGGCGCAAACGCCCATTTTCCGAGAAAACCACGGAAACGGCGAAGTGGCGCTAGGCCACTTCGACAATGATGAGTAATGATAACGCGAAACGGCGCAAAAAACTAGCCCACCCAACGGCGTGCGTTGGCGAAGAGGAGGTACCACGGGCTTCGCTCCCCAAGCCCTTCTGGTGCCCAACTCCACTGCACAGTCCGGAAAGCCCGCTCCGGATGTGGCATCAAGATGGTAAAGCGGCCGTCGGGGGTGGTGAACCCGTTGAGCCCCCCCGGAGAGCCGTTGGGGTTAAAGGGGTAACGTTCCGTTGCCCTACCATAGTGGTCGATGTAGCGGATCGTCGCAAGCGCCCGCTGTTGCGCGTCCGCGTCGTCCCAGTGGGCACGCCCCTCGCCGTGGGAGACGACGATCGGGAGTCGCGCCCCCGCCATATCGGTAAAGAGGATCGAGGGGCTCTCCATCACCTCGACCATCACGAAACGGGCTTCGAACCGCTCCGAACGGTTTGCGACGAAGCGTGGCCAGTCTTCAGCGCCCGGAATGATCGGGGCAAGATGGGCCATCATCTGGCAGCCGTTGCAAACCCCGAGCGCAAAGGTGTCGGGACGGGCGAAAAATTGGGCAAATTGCGCCTTCAACGCCTCGTTGAAGAGGATCGCCGTGGCCCACCCCCGACCGGCGCCTAGGACGTCGCCGTAGGAAAAGCCGCCACACGCCGCAAGCCCGACGAAGTCATCGAGCCGCCGCCGTCCCGCGATCAGGTCGCTCATCGTCACGTCGACGGCGTCAAAGCCAGCGGCGTCAAACGCTGCGGCCATCTCGCGATGGCTATTAACCCCCTGCTCGCGCAAAACCGCAACCCGCGGCCGCGCCCCGCTTTGGATCATCGGCGCGGCGGGGTCGTCGTCGGGGTCAAAGGTGAGGACACAGTGAAGCCCTGGGTCCTTGGCGTCGGCGAGCGCGGCAAACTCCTCTTCGGCGCACTCCGCGTCGTCCCTGAGGCGCGCAATCCGCCGACTCACCTCACTCCAGCGCTGCCACAGCACCGTCCGTTTTTCGGCAAAGAGGAGCGACCCTTCGAGCCAGATGCGCAGCTCGTCGTAGTCGTTCGTCGTCCCAACGAAATGAAAACCCACTTGGTGACGGCGCAAAATGGCCATCACCGCGTCGCGGTCGTTGCGGCGGATCTGGATGAGCGCGCCCGGCGCCTCGCAAAAGAGGGCCGCTAGCGCCGCGTCGCTGCGGCGGCCAACGACCGTGTCGTTGCGTTTGGTGTAGTCGATATCGTGGCTTGCGCGGTCAAACGCAATCGTATCCAACTGCAGCGTCACCCCTACGCCTGAGGCGAACATCATCTCGGCGGCGCATGCAAGGAGCCCCCCGTCGGAGCGGTCGTGGTAGGCAAGGATGAGCTCCTCCCCCTTGAGTGCTCGGATTGCGTCCCAGAAGGCGACGAGTGCCTCAGGGGTGCAATCGGGCGGCTCCTCCCCTTGCGCGTCAAAGACCTGGGCGAGGATCGATCCCCCGAGCCGGTTGTGCCCACCGTCCAAGTCCAGGAGCACCAGCTCGGTCTCGGGCGTGTCGCGGTCGAGCACCGGGGTCAAGGTGCGCCGGAGATTCTCTATCGGGGCAAAAGCGGTGCAGATGAGCGAAACGGGGGAAATGACTGCTTTCGTCTCTCCTGTTTCGCGATCGGTCCACACCGTCTTCATCGAGAGCGAATCCTTGCCCACCGGAATCGCCAACCCTGTCGCGACGCAGAAATCGCGCGCTGCGCGCACGGCCTGGTAGAGGTTCGCGTCTTCGCCACGGTGACCTGCCGCAGCCATCCAGTTGGCCGAAAGCTTCACCTGCGTGAGCGGCACCTGAACGTCGGCCGCCGCGAGGTTCGTCACCGCTTCAGCCATCGCCAACCGGACGGATGCCGCCGGGTCGTTGAGTGCGACCGGGGTACGCTCGCCCACCGCCATCGCCTCACCGTAAAAGCTCACGAAATCGGCAGCAGTCACCGCGACGTCGGCGACGGGAACCTGCCACCGTCCGACAAGCTGGTCGCGCGCAGTCAGCCCCCCCACGGTGCGGTCGCCAATGGTGATGAGAAACTTTTTACTCGCCACCGCCGGATGGACGAGCACCCGCATCACCGCCTCACGCAGTTCGATCGGCGTTAAGTCAAACGGCGGGAGAAAGAGGCGGCGACTTGCGACCACCCGCTTCATCCGCGGCGGTTTCCCCAACAGCACCTCCATCGGCATCGCCACCGGGTCGTTGCCAAAGAGTTGATCGTGAAGGCGCAACATCCCATCTTCCGTCGCCTCGCCCACCACAGCGAAGGGGCAGCGCTCGCGCGCGCAGATCTCGGCAAAACGGGGGAGCTGGGTGGGATCGATCGCGAGCACGTACCGCTCTTGCGCCTCGTTACACCAGATCTCGCGCGGACTCATCCCCGGCTCTTCGATCGGGATCTCGCGCAGCTCGACCCGCGCGCCAAGCCCCGCACCATCGACCAGTTCCGGCAACGCATTCGAGAGCCCCCCCGCGCCGACGTCGTGAATCGACAGAATCGGGTTATCGACACCCAACGCCCAACAGCGGTCGATCACCTCCTGGCAGCGGCGCTGCATCTCGGGGTTGTCGCGCTGCACTGAGGCGAAATCGAGTTCGGCGTCGTTCGCGCCTGCCGCCATCGACGAGGCAGCACCGCCCCCCAGGCCGATCAACAGCCCCGGTCCCCCGAGCTGCACCAGAAGCGTCCCCGGCGCGAAGCCGACCTTATGGCTCTGGATCGCGGCAATTGCCCCGAGGCCACCGGCGATCATGATCGGCTTATGGTAGCCACGCACTTCGCCCTGCACCTCCCGTTCAAAGGTACGGAAGTAGCCGCAGAGGTTGGGGCGACCAAACTCGTTGTTGAACGCTGCTGCCCCCAACGGCCCTTCGATCATGATCTGCAGAGGGGAGACGATGCGGTCGGGTTTGCCGTAGGGTTTTTCCCACGGTTGGACGAAGTCGGGGAGGTGCAGGTTCGACACAGTAAACCCCGCCATCCCCATTTTGGGCGATGCGCCGCGCCCCGTTGCCCCTTCGTCGCGAATCTCGCCCCCAGCCCCCGTCGCCGCGCCCGGGTAAGGGGAGATCGCCGTCGGGTGGTTATGGGTCTCCACCTTCCCAAGGAAATGAGTGAGCTCCTCGTGCCGCCGCCACACCCCGTCGCCGTCGGGATACCAGCGGGCAATGGTCCGTCCAGTGAAGATGGCGGCGTTGTCGGCGTAGGCAACTACCGTCCCATCGGGGTGGGCCGCGTGGGTCTCGCGAATCAGATCATAGAGCGACTGCGCCATCGGCCGCCCGTCGATCACCCACTCGGCGTTGAAGATCTTGTGGCGGCAGTGCTCCGAGTTCGCCTGGGCAAACATCGTCAACTCGACGTCGGTGGGGTCGCGCTGCAACGCGGTAAAAGCGGCGACCAGGTAATCGATCTCCTCATCAGAGAGCGCCAACCCCCACGCCTCGTTGGCGCGCACGATCGCCGCACGCCCCTCCCGCATGAGGGGCGCGGTCGCCAACGGCTTCGGGGGGTAGTGGGCAAAGAGCGCTTCACCGTCGATCGGTGTTGCGAGGATCGACTCGGTCATGCGGTCGTGGAGGAGCTCGGTGAGCTTCTTCTGCTCCTCCGGGGTGAGCGCCCCCCATTCCGCGACCCGAATCGCCCGCCCGTGTTCGATCCGTCGCACCGAGCGGATGCCACATTGACGGAGAATCTCGGTTGCTTTCGACGACCAGGGCGAGATCGTCCCCAGCCGCGGCGCGACCAAGAAGCCGTCGGTCCAGTAGGGCGTTACTTGCCGCTCGGCGTTGAGGATCTGCGGCAACCGCTCGGTCACCTCGGGAAGCTCACTCGGTTCGGCGGCCATTTCGAGCCAATACCAGGCGTAGGCCGAGAGGGTCACCCGCCTGCCCATACCCCGCGAAACCCGCTCGCTCTCCCGCGCCTCCCGCGCCGCCGACCAGAGTCGCGAACCGAGAAAATGCCACACTGCCATTTCCGAACGGACCATCGCTGCCGCCTTCCACACATCTTGAGTAACCAGGTGCAATTGTACGCGGAAGTTTCGCTACAATGGGAAACCCTAGGCCAGAAAAAGGAGAGAAACGATGCCCGGCAAAGCGCTCCAACCCGTTCGTTTCACGCAGAAACCCCACCTCTTGCACCCCCCGCAGGAGGCGCGCCGCGTCACGCTCGATGCGCCGGCGATCGAGGTGATGACCGACTTTTCGACCACCCTTCCCGTGGTGGCTACCCCTGAAGAGACGTTGGTCGAAGCTGAGGAGCGGATGATCCGGCGCGGCGTTCGCTCGGTGTTGGTGCTCGATCCTGACGGACGGATCGCCGGTATTCTCACCGCTGCCGACATTCTGGGTGAGCAGCCGCTGCGCTACGCCCAAGACCACGGCTTGTCGCCCAAAGAGGTTCGGGTGGGGCACCTCATGACGCCCGTCGAGAGGATGGACGCACTCACCCTGGAACAGGTCGCGCGCGCAACGGTTGCCGATATCGTCGCAACCCTCCAGGCGCTCGGCCGTCAACACACCCTGGTGGTCGAAAACCGCAACGGCGAATGGGCGGTACGCGGAATCTTTTCGTCGACGCAGATCGCCCGCCAATTGGGGATCGAAGTGCCGGTGCTCGTGAAGGCGCGGACCTTTGCCGAAATCGAAGCCGAATTGAAGTGATTCCCTGGTTGCTCGCAGCGGCGCTTCCCGCGGTAGGGGGGGGTGCCCTTTTACTCGTTCACCCCGCAAACGAAGCGCTCTTCCTTGCGCTCAATCGGGAAGCGGCAGCCGTTCCCCCTGCGCTCTGGGCTGCGCTCACCAACCTCGGCGCCACTTCGGTCGCCGTTGCCCTTTTGGTAGCGATCGCCCCGTGGTCGCTGCGGCCGCTCTGGTTTGCCCTCTGGGCAGCGCTTCCGACCACCCTCGTCGTTCATGGATTGAAGAGAATGGTGGCAGCCCCCCGCCCCGGAGGAGTGCTCCCGAGCGACGCGTTCGCGTGGATCGATCTCCTCCCGAAGAGCGGATCGTTCCCCTCTGGCCACACGGCAACGGCCGTGGTCCTCTGCGGATCACTCCTCTACGGCCTTTGGGCGCAACGAACGAAAACGCCAGCGGTTCGCCGTGGGTTGGCGCTCTTAACGATACTCCTCACCTGCGCCGTCGCGTTCTCCCGCATCGCAGTGGGTGCCCACTGGCCGAGTGATCTGTTAGGCGGTCTCGGCGCTGCGCTCGTGGGGGTTGCTGTCGCCCTCGTCGCCACACGCCACTTCCCAGAACCGAGCGAACGGATGAGCTGCTGGCTCGTCGGCGCTGCCGTAGCATCTGCCACCTTCGCCCTCTGGGACCGCGGCATCTACCCGAGCGGCGCGTGGCTCGTCTGGCTCCTGGTGGTCGCCGCTTGGCTCGGGGCGTTTCGCTGGTGGTTTCGCTGATGCGCGCGCCTCTGCGTCTCCTTCTTGCGGCCGCCCTCTCCCTTCTGCTGGCGGGATGGTTTGGGGTGACCTACCGCGAGGCGTTGCCCCACCTCCCCTGGTCCACTTGGCATCTCAGCGACTTCGTTGGACCGGCGTGCTTACTGCTTCTTAGCCACCTGCTGCGCGCGGCGCGGCTGCACGCCGAACTCCGCTCGCTCTCCTTCGCCGCCAGTTGGCGGCTCCTCGCCTACCACACCTTCTGGGTCAATCTCCTGCCGATGCGAAGCGGCGAGCTCGCCTTACCCCTGCTGCTTCACCGCAATCATCAGATCCCGCTCATGCGCGCCACCGCGACCCTCCTCTGGTTGCGGGCGCAGGATCTCTTGGTGTTGCTGCTCCTCGCGATCCTCCTCTGGCCCGGTCTGTCGCTTGCCGTGCGCGGCGTCGCCCTCGCTGCGCTCGCCGCCTTTCTCCTCCTTCTCCCCCTCTGGTTCAAGATCGCTTTGTCGCTCCCTTTCCCATGGCTCGGCAAACTGGTTTCGGCGCTGCAGATCGCGATCGCCCAGTCTCACTCGGTCTGGCATTGGACGATCGCCAACTGGTGTGTCAAAATCGCGGGCGTGGGGTGGCTCCTCGCTACACTCCTTTCCGTTGGCTGGGCTGAAGGGTTGAGTGGCGCCCTTGCGGGTGAGTGGGCTGCGATCCAGCCCGTACAAGGGATCGCAGGTTTTGGCCCCTATGAGGCTGCGGTGGCTGCGCTCCTTCACTCGGCCTATGACGTACCGGTGGAAGCCGCCGCGATTGCGGGGCTTGCTGCTCATCTCCTTCTTCTTGCGGTCAGCTCTTTGATGGCGTTTTTCGCTTGGATCGGGAAATCATGACAACCCCCTGCCGACTCTCCATCGTTGTCCCTTTTTACAACGAAGAAGAAAACGTTTTACCGCTGGTTGCGCGTGTTCATGAGGCGCTCGCCCACACCCCCTACTCCTGGGAGTTGATTCTGGTGGATGACGGCTCAACCGACACCACCCAAGCCCAGATCCGCGCCGCACAGCAGCAGTTCGGACCCCACGTGCGGCTGGTTCAGCTTCAGCGCAATTTCAAGCAGACAGCAGCGATGCAGGCCGGAATCGATGTCGCGCGGGGGGATGTGATCGTCACGATGGACGGGGACCTGCAAAACGACCCCGCCGATATCCCCAAATTGGTCGATCGGCTGCTCCGTGAAGACCTCGACCTCGTCTCTGGCTGGCGGAAAGAGCGCAAAGACGACTATCTC
The DNA here is from genome assembly GCF_054657095.1 of Hydrogenophilus islandicus. Taxonomy (NCBI): domain Bacteria; kingdom Pseudomonadati; phylum Pseudomonadota; class Hydrogenophilia; order Hydrogenophilales; family Hydrogenophilaceae; genus Hydrogenophilus; species Hydrogenophilus islandicus. The sequence goes on from NZ_BAAHXE010000025.1 coordinate 22,542, forward strand.
CTGCGCACGCTCCCGTCGCGGATTGCGAATGCCCTCATTGGCCGAATTACCGGTGTGCGGCTCCACGATTACGGCTGCAGCCTCAAAGCCTACCGCGCGACCGTCCTCAAAAACGTCACCCTCTACGGTGAGATGCACCGCTTCATTCCCGCATGGGTCGCGACAATCACCCACCCGAGCCGCATCGCCGAGGAGGTCGTCACCCACCATCCCCGCCGTTTCGGTCAGTCGAAGTATGGCCTCTCCCGCACCTTCCGGGTGATTCTCGATCTCCTTTTCGTCTACTTCTTCATGCGCTTCCGCACCCGACCCGGCCACTTCTTCGGTGGCATTGGGATTGCCGTTGCGGTCGTCGGGATGCTCATCCTCACCTACCTTTTAGGGGTCAAGCTCTTTCTGGGGGAAGCGATCGGCGGTCGCCCCCTGCTCCTCGCGGGGTTTTTCCTGGTGATGAGCGGGGTGCAATTCCTCACCACTGGCGTACTCGCTGAGATGCTCACCCGGGTCTATCACGAAACGGCACAACGGACCCAGTATCAGATCCGCGCGATCATCCCTGAAGAGGAACGCGCAAGCTGGAAGGAGCCTCAGAGCGCGTCAGGAGGGAATCCCCAGCCATGATCGACGGGCACCGTTTCATCGCGTCGTACCGCACACGCAACGCGCTCCTTGCCGCGACGCTCCTTCTCCTCTCCACGCTCCTCTTCATCCAGCTGGGGGGTTACCCCCTCTTTGACGTCGACGAAGGGGCGTTTGCCGAGGCAACCCGAGAGATGGTCGCAAGGGGCGAATTCGGTTTCCCGACCCTCGACGGCGCGCCCCGGTACGACAAACCGATTCTGATCTATTGGTTGCAAGCGGCGTCGTTCGCTCTCTTCGGAGTCAACGAATGGGGGGCGCGTCTCCCCTCGGCCGTTGCGGCGCTCCTCTGGGTTTGGGCCACCTGGCACTTTGCCCGCCACCGCTTCGGGCCACTCCCCGCTTTCTTGGCTGGCGCGATGCTGACGACCGCGCTGGGACCCTGGGCGATCGGCCGCGCCGCCACCGCTGACGCGCTTCTCAACCTCTGGCTCGCGCTTGCGGCGTTCGATGGGTGGCGCGCGCTCGAATCGGGACGGCGCGCACCCCTTGTGCGCGCCTACCTCTGGATGGGGCTCGGCTTTCTCACCAAGGGACCGGTTGCCGTCGTCGTCCCCGGCGCGGCGGCGCTCCTCTACACGATCGGCCGCGGGGAGTGGCGCAAACTCTGGCAGATGGTGCGCGATCCCGTGGGCTGGCTCCTCTTTCTCGCCCTCACCCTCCCTTGGTACAGTTATGCGCTGATGCGAGAAGGGTGGGCGTTTGTTGATGGCTTTCTCTTCAAACATAACCTGCAGCGTTTTGCAGATACCCTGGAGCAGCATGGCGGTCCGTGGTGGTACTACCTCGTCGCGATCCCCCTTCTCCTCGCGCCGTGGAGTCTTCTGCTCTTTCCACTGCTCCCCCGGGCATTACGCGATGGGCGCGTGGGACTCCGCCGCTTTCTCTGGGGATGGTTTCTCTTCGTCCTCTGCTTCTTTACACTGGCGCAGACCAAACTTCCCCACTACGCCCTCTACGGAGTCACCCCGCTGGTGCTCCTCATCGCCGCCCACTTGGGCGAACGCGGCGATCAGACCCGCTGGTGGCTCACCGTTCCGCTGCTCTCAGGCGTGATGGTCGCTTTGAGTGCAGCGCTCCCCATGCTCGTTGACTATTTTGTCCGCCACAGCGAAAAGCTCTCCCCCTTTCACCGGGCGCTCGGAGAAGCGGCACTTGCCGCGTGGCCTGTTGAAGCCTATTTTGCCGGCGGCGCGACGATCCTCGTGATCATCGCCCTCTGGCAGTTGCGCACCCTCATCTCGTTGCCCATTGCCGCGGCGCTTACCGCAGCGCTTCTTCCGCTCTGGATCGCCTCCCGGATTCTTCCCTGGGCGGGGGAGCTTTTGCAAGGACCGATCGTCCGCGCAGCAGTGGCGTCCCGCGATCACCCGGTCGTGAACGTGGGACTGCGCGCTCCCAGCTTCAGTTTTTACCGCCAAGCAGTTACCCCGAAGCGGCCACCCGAAGTCGGTGAGTGGTTTGTGACCCGCATCGACCGGCTGCCCGAATTCCCTTACCAGATTCATTTCAACGAGCGCGGCGTCGTTGTGGGAGAGCGAACACCATGACCCTCCGTCCCCTCACGTGGGCCTTGGGGTTGGTTGCGGCGCTCCTCATCGCGACGATCACGGTCGTCACGGTTGCCCCACCGCCACACCCCAACTTGGAGGCACCGCCCCCTTGGGTCGCGACCGCTTCCCCCGAGGGGTGGCAGATCATGGGGTGGACGCTCGGTGCCACCAACCCCCAAGCGGTTGCCGCACGGCTCGGAAGCGACGTTCAGTGGGCGATCATCCGCCGCCCAGATCATCCGCCCGTCCTTGAAGGATGGGTTCCCGACTTTGCCGTCCAAGGGGTCACCGGGAAGCTCCTCCTCCAATTTTCGCTTTCGGAGCCGTTACTCAGCTGGGCACTCGCTGATGCTACCGGCGCAGAGGTCACCGCCAACGGGCACCTCCGCCGCCCCTTCGATCCGATCGGCCAAAAGGATGAACGGTGGCGGCAGCTGCCGACGCTTCAGCTCATCACCCTCTTGCCTGCCGTGCGGCTTGACGCTGCGACGCTCGAATTGCGTTTTGCCCCCCTCGGTGCGCCCCGCCGCTGGCAAGATCGCGACCAGAGCCAACACTGGCTCTTCACCCTCTCCTGCGCTGCTCCTTGTGTTCCCCTGGGGATTCACCTCGTCTTGCCCGCCGAACGAGGGTCACCCGTGATCGAATACGCCGCAGCCGACCGTTTTGCCCATCTGACCCTCTCCCCTCCTTGATTTTCCCGCCGTTTTCGCTATAATGCGCTGCTTTCCCCATACCTTGTAGGAATCGACTCTCATGGTGGTGATTCGTCTTGCCCGTGGCGGCGCTAAAAAACGCCCCTTCTACAGCGTCGTAGTGAGTGACTCGCGCAATCGTCGCGACGGCCGGTTCATTGAACGTCTCGGGTTCTACAACCCGATCGCTTCTGGCAACGAAAAGCCGCTGTCACTCAACCTGGAACGTGTCGACTACTGGGTCGGCAAAGGTGCGCAACTCTCTGAGGCAGTTGCCCGCTTGGTGAAGCAGGCACGACGCGCCGGCTAATTCGCGCTCCCACTCATAGCCCGGCAATGAGCGAGGTCATCGTACTCGGTCGCCTCACCTCGCCCTTTGCCATTCACGGGTGGTTCAAGCTCCACCCCTTCGGCGACGACCCCGAATCGTGGCAAGAGATGCCGCAATGGTGGGTCTCGCCCAAAAGTAACGCTCCCTCTTCTGAGTGGCAGAAGCTCACCTTCGAGGCGCTGGTACCCCACGGCAAAGGGTGGATCGTCAAATTTCGCGAAATCGCCGATCGCACTGCGGCCGAAGCCTACCGCGGCTGGTACGTCGGCGCCCCGCGCGAAGCGCTCCCTGAACCCGAAGCCGATGAGTTCTACTGGGGTGATCTGATCGGCTGCCGTGTTGAATCGAGCGAAGGGGCGCTGCTCGGCACGGTTAAAACCCTCATTACTGCAGGTGCGCACGATGTGCTGGTCGTGGAAGGAGAGACCACCACGCGGCTCATCCCCTTCGTGCGCGCTTACGTGCCCACCGTTGATCTTGCCGCGAAGCGGATTGTCGCCGAATGGTCCCCCGACTGGTAGGCCAGGGCCTCTAAGGGTGGGCGCCCTGCTTAGGGTATCGCATCCCAACGCTACCTCTTAGGGTAAAATTAAATTTTCAAGCCAGGAGCCGTGTAAAATTTCCCGGCCCCTCGTCGCCCAATACGGAGTGGCCCACTGTACCCACGCACGGTCGTATAGAGCCCTAACAGCCCCTAACCATGCCACCATGCCATACCGACGTTTCGGAAACCCGTCTATCTATGGGATACCTTTCGTGTCTCGCTGAAACTTGGCTCCGTAGCGCGCTGCATTCTATGACCTTTCATTTCGGAGGCACTGCATGAACCCTCAGCAGTCCCGATTGGCCGGCCTATATTTGGCGACCCTTGGTGTCGTTTATGGTGACATCGGCACCAGCCCGCTCTATACGATCAAAGAAGTTTTTGCTGGCCAACACCCCATCCCCGTCTCACCGGAAAACGTTTTCGGCGTGCTCTCCCTCATCCTATGGACGCTGATCCTAGTGGTGTCCTTGAAATATGTCGCATTCGTCATGCGCGCCCACAACCGCGGGGAAGGGGGCATCATGGCACTGATTGCCCTGGCTGGCCAGCAGGCGCCATCACCCGGACAGCAGAGATTCATCATGGTGGTTGGCATCATGGGCGCATGCATGTTTTTTGCCGATGGCATGGTCACCCCCGCCATTTCTGTCATCTCTGCAATTGAGGGTTTAGAGATCGTATCGCCGCATTTTCGTGAAGATGTGATTCCGTTGACGCTTGCCGTGCTGTTTCTGCTTTTTTCGATGCAACGCTATGGGACAGCCACGGTGGGACGCCTGTTCGGCCCGGTGATGCTGACATGGTTCATCACCCTGGGCATACTCGGACTGATCCAGATCTTGAACTATCCCATGGTCCTCGAAGCCAGCAACCCACTCCACGCCATCCATTTCTTCACCATGCATCCTGTGCTCGCATTCATCTCCCTGGGCGCCGTGGTATTGGCCGTGACCGGAGGGGAAGCGCTTTATGCGGATATGGGTCACTTTGGCCGCAAACCCATCCAAATAACATGGTTTAGCATTGTCCTGCCCTCGTTGCTGCTCAATTATTTCGGTCAGGGAGCTCTGCTCCTGAAGGATGCGGACACCATCCAGAATCCGTTTTACCTCCTGGCACCCGAATGGGGAATGTACCCCTTGATCATCCTGGCCACCCTGGCCACTGTCATTGCCTCACAGGCCGTAATTTCAGGAACTTTCTCGGTTTCCTTCCAAGCCACCCAACTGGGGTACATGCCCCGCATGCAGGTGCTGCACACTTCGGAGAGTGAAAAGGGGCAGATTTATCTTCCTGCCATCAATTGGACCTTGATGCTGTTGGTCATGGGGCTTGTCCTCGGATTCCGCTCTTCTTCCAATCTCGCAGCCGCTTATGGAATTGCAGTCACCGGCGACATGGTCATCACCACGTTGCTCGCCGCCTTGGTTTTTCATGGCTTATGGGGGTGGAGCTGGCCACGGACCCTTGCTTTGACCGGGCTTTTTCTCACGATTGATCTGGCCTTTTTTTCCGCCAATCTGCTCAAAATCCCTGCAGGAGGGTGGTTTCCCCTCCTGGTTGGCGCGGTTCTTTTCACGTTGCTCTCGACGTGGAAAAAGGGACGCACCCTGCTCTATGAGCGTCTGGCAACCGAGAGTATGGCTTTGGAGCCATTTATTTCTGCCATAGGCAACGACTCCATCACCCGCGTTCAGGGCACAGCGATCTATTTCACCCCGAACACAAGGGGTGTTCCTCATGCCTTGCTGCATAACCTCAAGCATAACAAAGTGCTGCATGAACGCGTGGTTCTGGCCACGGTCAAATTTGAAGACATCCCGCACGTGCCGCAGCATGAGCGCCTTTTGGTACAGCCCCTAGAACATGGTTTTTTCCGGGTCGAAATCAGCTATGGATTCATGGATGAGCCTGATTTGCCCCGCGATCTCGAGGGCTGCCGCCTTCAAGGTTTGCCGTTGGACATCATGGACACTTCGTTTTTCATCAGCAAGGAATCCCTCATCCCCAGACCGGGCAAGGATATGGCTTACTGGCGCAAGAAGCTGTTCGTTGCCATGTTCCGCAATGTCGGAAGCATCACCTCCTACTTCAAACTTCCGCCCAACCGGGTGGTAGAACTGGGCGCACAGATCACGCTCTAACTGTAATTTATGTGCGAGAAGCCTTAGAACCAACAGCGACCCGAGCGAGGAGAGATCGGATTGTGCAACCCTTTCTGTAAATTTCCTTCGCAGGTGTCATGACACCTGGGTTACGTGTTGAGATTGAAATAGACCTTGCCGGTCATCCACTAAGATATTGCCACATTGGAAGCGGAGATCAACTGGCGACACTTTCTCGAAAACCTTCATGCCCGTGGCTTGAAAGGGTTGAAGCTGATCATCTCTGACGACCACACCGGACTCAAGGCTGCCCGCTGGGCGGTGTTGCCTGCGGTGCTTTGGCAATACTGCCCTTGCAACTCCACAGCTAGGCCCGATTGACCATGCGCTGCGACGTTGTCACCCTTTTCCCCGAGATGTTCGCCGCTTTGACCCAGTATGGCGTCACCGCGAGAGCGGCAAAAAAGGGGATCTATACGCTCGCGTTACACAATCCGCGGGACTACTCCCCTCTCCCCCATCGTCAGGTAGACGATCGCCCCTACGGCGGTGGGCCAGGAATGGTGATGCGACCGGAGCCGCTGGTCGCCGCAATTCGCGCTGCACAACGCGCGCAACGTGAGGCGCTCGGCCAAGCGGGACCGGTCATCTACCTCTCGCCGCAAGGACGGCGTTTTTCGCAGGGCGAAGCGCACCGCCTCGCCCATCTCCCCTCCTTCACCCTCCTCTGCGGCCGTTACGAAGGGATCGATCAGCGGGTGATCGACCTCGCGGTCGATGAAGAGCTGTCGCTCGGCGACTTTGTCCTGAGCGGCGGAGAGCTTGCGGCGATGGTGGTGCTCGACGCGGTCATTCGCCTTCTCCCGGGGGCGCTCGGCGACGCCGAATCGGCGCGGCGCGACTCGTTTGAAGCGCGGCTCCTGGACCACCCCCACTACACGCGCCCTGAAGTCTTCGAAGGACTCATGGTCCCCTCGGTCCTCCTCTCCGGCGACCATGCCGCGATTGCGCGCTGGCGCCAAGAGGCGGCTTGGCGCACGACAGCTGCCCGCCGCCCCGACCTTCTCCCCCCGCGCGAATCGGAAGCGAAAGGGTAGCAATCCGTTGTTACGCATGTTACGCATGCGCAACGGCGTATTCGCGGGCGGTCGGCAAGGTGCGCGGCAGCGTCTTGCTCTTTGGACGTGTCGCCTCCCAGCCAAGGCAGGCGAGCCAGATGGATCGCGGAACGGGTTTGCGCGCGGTGCGGTAGTAGCTCACCATCCGACGGCTAATCCCAAGCGCTTCGGCAGCGGTCGTCAGCGACAGGTGGTTGCGGCGCATCCAGTCGTCAAACATCTCGTGGCTGACTTCGCCCGCCTGCTCCTTGGCCCAGGCGTAGACATTGTCTTCGCCGAATTCGGTATCGAACCACTCGATACTGCCGCCACCCTCGCTGATATGCACGCGCGCAAAGACCTCGGGGTCGAGGATCGGCGCAAGCGCCGGGTACTTGCGCAGGATGTCGCCGACATCGACGTCCAGCACTTCGCCGGTACTCCAGGTGGTGCGCAGCCGATAGGGGGCTAAGGCTTCAACCGCCTGCAGCTTTGGAAAGAAATAGTCGCTCATGGGTTGTTCCTCCGCCATTCGTCGAACAAAAAATCCCGGTTCGCTTCGATCCAGGCCAGCACATCGCGTATCTCACGGGCCGCCACCCGTCCTTTGATCGCTAGGTCCTCGAGTTCGACGGTGCACTCCCGTCCGTCCCGCAGTTTGACATGGACATGGGGCGGCGGGTGGTCTTCAAGGTGCATCAGCACCCGGGCGTTGTCGAAGCGTTGCAGGACTGGCATCGGACAAATTGTAGTGCAATAGTTTCCCTATCGCAAGGTGGATGGTCAAGGCAATCGCATTTTCTCCCAAGGGGAGAGGCTAAGCAATGCATCGTGCTCGTCGGGGAAGCGCTCAGTGGTTTTGCGACGGGGGTCACTCGCCCTGTTGCGCAAGAACCGCCTTGAGCGTCGGGGCATCGATCGCGCGGTCAAACCACGCCTCGAGCTCATCGAGGGATGCCGATCAGCACCAAACGGAGCTCCAGTGGGTAAATGCGAAGGGTTATGGAGTAGCGGGGTCGATGAGCGCGGAAAATTCCGTAGCCACCCGCCAACGGTCATTCCCATTGTAGAGGACGATCGGAAGTACCGGCGGCAGGTACTCAAGGTGGGGGTTTTGCCGAACCAGATCCTGGTAGAAGAGCCCGATATAGAGCAAAAGCCGCAACGCGATCCAGTGGTCGTGCTTCGACTGGAAAAGAAGGTAGATGTAGAGCGTCTTGCGCGGTTCGGTGCTCAGTTCCGCCCGCCAGATCATGTCGTCGTGCTGCGCTTTGTCTTCGTCCGAGACGATACTTGCGTTGATCCACTCGAGCGTCGAGAAGTCGATGAGCGATTGCCAATCGCCCGGGACGAACCCGAGGATCAAGTCCCGCACCATCTCCGGGTGCAAGAAGAGGAGCTTGTAGCCGCTGTCGTGATCGGTCATCGAGGCACCGGTGAGGCACGGGTAGTCCTATTGTAACACCGAACACCTGGCTCAGGTGTCAAGGGATGGTGTGCCGCAGGGCAATCGCGTTTGGAATTGTCACGGACCTGACGAAGAAAAGTGTTCGCGGACAATGGATTATGACAGGGGCTTGTAAACCCCGATGAAATCGGGTCTACTCCCGATTTTTGTCTGGGGTAGACATGACACTGACCGAAGCCTTTGCTCGCTCGCTCAAGGGGTGCATCGTCACGATCGATGCCATTGGTTGCCAAACTGAGATTGCTCAGAAGATTCTCGACCGGGGCGGGGACTACCTCTTGGCGGTCAAGGACAACCAGGAGACGCTAGCAACGGCCTTGCGGGAATTCTTCGCCGACGGGGAGGAGAGAGGCTTTGGCCGTACGGTGGTGGCCAGGATACCCAGTACGCCAAACGGGGCCTGCGCTCCCGACGCAAAACCGCTGAGCGCCTCCCAGACTACCGCGCCTCATCGCTCGGCCTCTCCCCTCGGGGGTAAATGCGATGGCCCTGCCACTTGACAAGATGGGGGGGGGGGGGGGATAAAATGATCCGTATCTCCCTTCCCATCTCACGATTATCATGCGCCGTTGCGCCCTTGCCCTCATCCTTTCGCTTGCTGCCTCCCAAGTTTGGGCTGACTTGCCGCTCACCGTCGAGGACCTCATCACCGACAAAGGCAAAATCAAGCTCGATCTCTCACTCGCCTACGCCAATGCGGACAAGCAAGGCCTCTCGACCGGGGAGCCCATCATCGTCCAGACTGGCCCCACCTCCTTTGTCACCCTGCCCACCCTCATCGGCGAAAGCCGCGGCAATAGCGATACCTTCGTCGCCACCCTGGGGCTGCGTTACGGCCTGACTGCGAAGGCTGAAGTTTACGCGCGCGCAAGCGCCCTCTCATCAAGTCAGCGCAGTAGCGGCGTCTCAGGCACCTCCTCCAGCAGTGAATCGCGCCTCGCCGACGCCTGGGCAGGTGTCAACTACCAGTTCAAGAAAGAGGATACCACCCCCGCCCTCTTGGGCTTTGCCGAAGTTGCCCTGCGTGAAAAGCACCGCATCGACAGCGCCAGTTTCAAGTCTGCCACGCTGGGGTTCACCACCTATCAGGCTATCGACCCGGTGGTTCTCTCGCTCACCGCCGCCTACCGTTTCAACCGGACCCGGCAGGATGGCGACCAACGCTACCAGCCCGGCGACCTGCTGCTCCTCAACCCCGCGGTTGGCTTTGCCGTCAATGACCGCGTGACGCTCACCACCGGGCTGCAATGGACGAGCCGCAAGGCTGATCGATTCGACGGCGCGGCACAGGGCTTTCGTCGCACCAGCACCGATCTGCTGCTTGGCGTGGGCTACGGTGTCGCCAGGGGCAACACCCTCAACACCACCTTCAAGGCGAACGCCTCTGGTGGCGGCGGCACGGAGATACGGGTGAATTGGCTCTACACGTTCCAGTAGTGACCTGCGCTCGCCGACCATGCGGGGGGTATAAAAGAACATGCGGAGCAGGGAACGCCTGATCCGCGCACGGTTTGGCGGTGGTTATCACCGTCAACGGGCGCCTCGGGAACTTCTCGGGGCGTGTTGGTGTGTT
>NZ_BAAHXE010000026.1:0-32378 GCF_054657095.1 Hydrogenophilus islandicus
AGACGATGGACCGCCGCACCTGGTTCTGCACGACGGGGCAACTCCTCATCGCGAGCGCCCTACCGCTCCGGGCACATGCCGCTGCAACGCCTTTTGAGGTGATCGACCCGCCGGTCGCGTCGCCCCGTGACGTCATCGAGGTGATCGAGTTCTTCCACTACGGCTGCCCCCACTGTCGCGCTTTCGATCCCCTGGTTGCCGCATGGAAAAAGGGGCTTCCCGCTGACGTTCGCTTCCGTCAGGTGCCGGTGATCTGGAACCAGCGGGTCCTCCAAGGGCTGGCGACGCTCTACTACGCCCTTGCCGCGATCAACCTCCTCGAAACCTTCCATCCGCGCGTCTTTGCGGCGCTGCAAGACGAACGGCGGCCGCTCTACGACCGCGAGGGTGCCGCGGAGTGGGTGAAAAGTCTCGGAGGAGACGGAGCGGCGCTCGCCCAAGCGTGGGATTCCTTTGGCGTGGTGACCCAGGTGAAACAGGCCGACCGCGAGACGCGGGAATACAAGATCGATGGGGTGCCGACGCTCGCGATCGCCGGCCGCTACCGCACCTCGGCGGCACTCGCCGGCAGCCACGAAGCGGCGCTCGCCGAAGCCGACCGGCTGATCGCGCAAGTGCGCGCAGCGCGCGGCGGCAAAGGGTGACGCGATGGCGGGAGACGGCACCTACCTGACCACGCCCTCTGTTGCTCCTGCGGAACGGCGACGCCACCAGCGGATCTACGTCGCACTCGTCTCACCCCGCCGCTTCCAGGTCGACCTCGCCCACCCGGGCGGAGCCGGTCTCCCAGTCTACGATCTCTCCCTGGGTGGCTTCTCCTGTGGTCGCCCCCCGACCCTTCCTGAGGGGCGCTTCACCTTTACCCTGCGCTATGAGGGCGACCCGGCTGGGGTGAGCGGCGAAGCGGAGGTGCGCACGATCGTGAGCGACGGCCGGATCGGCTGCGAAATCGTCGCGATCGAGGCGGACGCCCGCGAACGGCTTGTCGCGTGGCTCGTCGCCTACATCCTCGCGAATGCCCGGGTACGCCTCAGCGACGAAGAGGCGCGCGCGATCGTCGAAGGGAACTCCTTTCTCTAACCTCTGACCGACCGCTCCACCCGCCCCCTACTCCTGCCTGAGCGCAACGATCGGGTCGAGTTTCGCGGCGCGCCGCGCGGGGAGAAACCCGAAAACGACCCCGACCGCAGCGGAGAAGGCGACCGCGAGCGCCACCACCCCGAAATCGAGCAGAAACGGAAAGCGAAGCGCCTGCGCGGCGGCGTAAGAGGTCGCCACCGCAAGCACAATGCCGATTGCGCCGCCGGCGAGTGACAGCACCACTGCTTCCACGAGAAACTGGGTCATCACGTCGGCCGCGCGCGCGCCGATCGCGAGGCGAATCCCGATCTCGCGGGTCCGCTCGGTGACCGAGACGAGCATGATGTTCATGATTCCGATCCCCCCAACGAGGAGGCTAATCGCCGCTACGGCCGAGAGGAGCGCCGTGAGCATCTGGGTGGTGCTGGTAAAGGTCCGCTCGATCTCGCGCGAATCGGTGATGCGAAAGTTGTCCTCCTCGGTGGCTGCCAACCGCCGCCGTTCACGCAGCAGCCGCCGCACCTCGTCGATCGCTTCGCTACTGGAATAACCGGGGGCGACACTCGCGAGGATGAACCGCACCTGGGTGTTCCCGGCGATCCGCCGGTGGTAGAGGCGCAGCGGCACCAGCACCAGATCGTCCTGGTCGCTGCCAAACGCCGACTGCCCCTTGACCGTAAGCACCCCTACCACGGTGCACGAGATCTTGTCGAGCCGAATCCGTTCGCCCACCGGCGACTGCTCGCCGAAGAGGCTCTTGGCTACCGTCGCACCGAGGAGACAGACCGGGGCGCCGGAGCGCAGCTCCCCGTCGCTCGGCGCCCGCCCCTCGGCGACCGGCCACTGCCGCGCCTCCAGGTACCCCTCGCCGATCCCGACGATCTGCGTCGTCGCGCTCTGGTTCCCCGCAACGACGGTCCGGTTGGTCGCGGCCGCCGGCGCGGCGATCGCGATCGACGCCGCCTCACGCGCAAGGAAGTGGGCGTCCTCGACCGTAAACGGGACGGTAAAGCTCCCCGGGCCAAAGCCGCGGGAGGGGCTAATGAAGAGGACGTTCGACCCCATCTGGGCGATCTGTTGCTGCACCGCGGCAGTCGCCCCCCGCCCCAAGGTGACGAGGGCGATCACCGCCGCAACCCCGATCACCACCCCAAGCACGGTGAGAAACGACCGCAGCGGGTTCCGCGCGAGCGCCCGCACCGCCTCACGCCACGCGATCGCCCACATCAGCGCTGCTCCTCCCGTTCGATCCGGCCGTCACGAAAATGGACGATCCGTTGTGCGTACTCCGCCATCTCCGGTTCATGGGTCACCATCACGATCGTCACCCCCGTTGTGCGGTTGAGCGCGTCAAGGAGCCGCATGATCTCGTGGCTGCGGGCCGAGTCGAGGTTGCCGGTCGGCTCGTCCGCCAGGAGCAACTGCGGCCGGGTGACGATCGCCCGGGCAATCGCCACCCGCTGCTGCTGCCCGCCGGAGAGTTCGCTTGGCCGGTGGTGTTCCCGCCCCGCAAGGCCCACTTCACGCAGCGCCGCTTCGGCGCGCGCGCGCCGCTCCCGTTTCGCCACCCCTTGGTAGAGAAGAGGCAACTCGACGTTTTCGAGCGCGGTGAGCCGCGGCAGCAGGTGAAACCCCTGGAAGACGAAGCCGATCACGTAGCGGCGAAGAAGCGCCCGCCCGTCAGCGTCGAGCCTCGTCACCTCGACCCCGGCAAGCCGGTAACTCCCCGCGGTGGGGGTATCGAGACAGCCGATCACGTTCATGCAGGTCGATTTCCCCGAGCCGCTCGGCCCCATCAACGCGACGAACTCCCCCGAGGCCACCGTGAGGTCGACCCCAGCGAGCGCGGCAACGGCTGCTTCGCCCGCGCCATAGACGCGGCGAACGTTTGAGAGGGCGACGAGCGGCGCTCCTTCCCCCGCCGACGCCCCTGCCGTTACTGCCCCACGCCCGTCGCTCACCGCACGCTCCTCACGTCCCGCTACCGGAGCGCCGTTCACGGACGATGAGCGGCGCCCCCTCGGGCAACTCCCCTTTGACCACCGCGACCACCTCGGTACGCTGCCCGTCGGAGAGCCCGAGGCGCACCGTCACCGGCTGCGGCGCCCCCTCTTTGAGGAGGTAGAGCGTTGCGGCGTTGCGGTCGGTCGGCTCCTGCGGGCGGCGCGGCGCCTGTGGCACGCGCGGGGTCAAAAAGGCCAGGAGGGAAAACTCCTTCTTTTGCTCCGTCACGGTCGGTTTGGGGCGGTAGCGGAGCGCCGCATTCGCCACCGTCAGCACCTCGTCGCGCCGGTCGGTCTCGATCTCCGCGGTCGCGGTCATCCCGGGGCGGAGGCGCAACTCGGGGTTCTGCACCGCGATCACCGTCTTGTAGGTGACGACCCCATTGACCACTTCGCTGCCCCATCGCACCATCGTCACCCGTCCGGTGAAGGTTTCGTCGGGGAAGGCGTCGACGCGGAAGCGCACCGGCTGGCCGTCGCGGACCCGCCCGACGTCGGCCTCGTCGACGTCGGCAAGGAGCTCCATCTCGGCAAGATCCTCCGCGATCACAAAGAGAACGGGCGCCTGGAGCGACGCCGCAATCGTCTGGCCAGGGTCGACTTTGCGCTGCAACACCACCCCATCGACCGGCGAACGGATCACCGATTTGTCGAGGTTGGTCGCCACCTCCTCGAGCTGCGCTTCGATCGCCGCGATCTGCGCCTCGGCCTGCGCCCGGCTCGCCCGCGCCCGCGCCACCGCCGCTCTAGCACTGTCGAGGTCGAAGTCGGCGACTGCCTTCCCGTCGCTCGCTTTCGCCGCCGCCTGCAGCCGCCGCAGGCGCGTCTCGGCCTCCGTGAGCGTCGCTGCCACCTCGGGCAGCCGCGCCTGCGCCGCCGCAAGCTGCGCCTTGAGCTGCCGCTGCTGCGCCTCGAGCCGCCGAGTGTCGAGCCGCGCGAGCACTTGGCCACGGCGGACGCGGTCGTTGAAGTCGACCATCACCTCGCGCACCGTGCCGGAGATCTCGGCACCGACGTCGACCTGGCGCGTCGGATGGAGCGACCCGGTGGCGGTGACGGTCGCGACCAGCGTCGCGCGGCGCGCGGCGTCGGTCTCGTACTGGATCGGGGCGCTCCCCCCGCGCCCCTGGAGCCACCCGCCGATCAGCCCCGCGGCAACCACAACGAGCGCCACGCCCCACACACCCCAGCGGCGCCACCGCCGCTGCTGCGGGGTAAGCAGCTGCGCAAGCTCCGGGGGAAGGGTCGCACGCGCCGTTTGGCCGGAAGAGGCGTTGGCGTGGGGGTTGAGCGCTTGGGGGTCGGAACGAGGGGGGTTGGCGGAGGAATCGGTCACCACGGTACTCCCAGACGGTATTCCAAAGTCAACCGGTCGCTGCGGCTCGTCGCCACCGCGTCGAGTAACGCCTGCTGCGCCGCGAGCCAGGTGCGCTGCGCGTCGAGCACGAGCGCATAATCGACAAGCCCCGCACGGTACTGCGCGTCGAGCAACCGCACCGCGCGCCCTGCCGCCGCCTCAGCCGCGGTGAGCGCGTCGCGCCGCGCGTCGTTGTCGCGCAACTGAACGAGCGCCTGCTCGACGTCGGCGACTGCCGCGACCACCGCCGCGCGGTAGTTCGCCGCCGCTTCACGGACTGCCGCTCCAGCCGCCCGCTCCTCGGCCGCAAGCCGCCCGCTGTCGAAGAGGGACACCGAGAGGTTCCACGCGAGCGACCAGCTCGCGGCGCTCATCTGCCACAGCGCCGCGGGGTTGGTCGCGGCAAAGAGGAGCGACCCCGAGAGCGGGAACGACGGGTAGCGGGCAGCGTGGGCGCGGGTGAGGTCGGCGACTGCCGCCGCAAGCTGCCGCTCCGCTTTCGCCACCTCCGGGCGGCGGCGCACCGCGTCGGCAGGGAGTTGCGCGGGGACAGCGTCGGGGAGCGCCTGCTGCGCGAGTGGCGGCGGACTCCCCCAGCCGGCGCGGTCGCCGCCGGTGAGGGTCACGAGCCGCTCGACGGCAAGCGCGTACTGCAGCTGCTGCTGTGCCTCTTGGGCGCGAAGCTGCGCGGCGAGCGCCTCGTTCTGTGCGAGCTCCCGTTCGCCCGCTAGCCCCGCAGTCACCCGGGCGGCGATGAGCGCCCGGCTCTCTGCAACCGATTCGATCTGCCGCGCGGTGAGCGCGAGCCGCTCGCGTGCCGCCACCGCGTCGAGGTAGGCTTGCGCCGCCTGAAAGAGGAGCTGCCGCTCGAGGCGCTGCCACTCCCACGCGGCCGCCTCAGAACGCAACTGGGCGGCGCGGGCGGCGGCGTGCGCCCCGCCAAAGAGGTCGGGGTCCCACTGGAGGTTCGCGCCGAGCTGCCACTGAGTTGTCACCGCAGCGTTCGGCACAAGCGCACGGCTGTTTTCCGCGCGCCGCTCGTTCGCCGTACCGGTGACGTTGACGCCGCGCGCCTGCGCCGCCGCCGCTTCCGCCAGCGCCACCGCCTGCGCCCAGCGCGCGACCGCCGCTTCGCGCTCGGGGTTCGCGGCGCGCACTGCAACAAAGAGGGCGACGAGCGTCGGTTCTTGGGCGACCCAGAGCGACCCCGCTGCCGCCTCGGTCGCGTAGTGGAAGCGCTCGGGAAGCGTCACGGTCGTGTCCGGTAGCGGCGGCGTCACGGAACAGCCTGCCAGAAGGAGCGCAGCCACTGCACCGTACAGGGACCAAACCGCGGTGCGACGCCGCAGCCGCGCTGGGTGTTCACTCCTTACCTTACGCTCAATGCGGCGGTGAGGTGGCCCGCTCCGCCAAGCGGGCGAGCTCGTCGGGGTCATTGCAGTTGGCGAAGGCGTCCGGTTCATCGGCAAAAGAGACCGCGCGGTGGGGTAAAGTTCCGAACCAAGCGTCGATTCTACGCCGACCGGTGGCCAAAAAGGCGGTGAGGCTGGGAAGATGCGCACGGTGGAGCAACAAAAAGACCGGGTGGGGCCGTTCGCCGTCGTGTGCGTAGAGGACCGGCGGCGTCGAGGGTGCGTCTGAAGGCCCAATCTCCGCGACAAACCGGGCGACAAGATCGTGGGGCAGAAGCGGCGCGTCGCAGGGTACGGTCACCACCCACTCGGTCGGCGCTGCAGAGAGCCCGGCAGCGATCCCGGCGAGCGGCCCGGCGAAGCGCCACTCGGGGGCGTCGGTGACCACAGGGTAGCCCAAAGCGCGGTAGCGCTCGAGGGTACGGTTTGCGCTGATGACGATCCCGGCCACCTGCGGCGCGAGGCGCTCGATCACCCACGTCACGAGCGGCCGGCCGCGCCAGGTCACCCACCCTTTGTCTTCCCCCCCCATCCGCCGCCCTTCGCCGCCGGCGAGCACCAAACCAGTGATGGTCAACGTCATCGTCTACTCATCCTTCGTTCCGTTAGCGGCCAGTGCCGCCCGTGCCGCGTCGCGTGCCGCGAGCGCCCGTTCGCCGTTGCGCCGCTTCACGTGGCCAAAGCCGCGCACCGCGTGCGGCCACCGCGCCAACGCCTCAGCGCGGGCGAGCAGCGCCGCGCTCACCCCGTCGCCCGCAAGACGCGACGCGATCTCCGCGAGGTCGCTCTCGTAGAGGCCGATCAGCTTGCGCTCCCAGCGCCGCTCGGCACTGCCGCCGAAGGGGTCAAACGGCGTTCCGCGGAGAAACTTGAGCCGCGCCAAGAGCGGAAAGAGGCGGCGAAGCCACGGGCCATACTCTTGCTTCGCGATCCGACCGGTGACGGGATCGGGGCGGGCAAGAAAAGGGGGCGCGAGGAGAAAGCGCGGGGTGAACCCCGGCTCGAACTGGTCGGCGATCATCCGCCACACCTCGGGGTCGCTCCAGAGGCGCGCCACCTCGTACTCGTCTTTATAGGCGAGCAGCCGGTGGTAGTGGCGTGCCGCCGCCGCGGTGAGCGGGAGGTCGTCGGCACGCTCGGCGGCGGGGTCGGCGGGGAGCTGCGCCCCGAGCGCCCTGCGCGCCCGCCGCTCCGCTTCGCGCAGCGCGGCGATCCGGGTGCGGAACCGTTCGGCGTAACGCCGATTCTGGTAGCGGGTGAGGTGCGCAACGCGCCGGTCGATCAGCTCGTCGAGGGTGCGCGACAGGCGCAGAACCCCCTCCGGCTCAAGGTGGGCAAAGGCCACCACCGCAGCGAGGTCGACCGCCGCGCGCCGCCCCCAGAGGAAGGCCCGCTGGTTCGCCGCGACCGCCGCGCCGTTGAGTTCGATCGCCCGCAGGAGCGCCGCCTCGCTCACCGGCACCCACCCCCGCTGCCACGCGTAGCCGAGGAGGAAGGCGTTGGTAAAAATGGCGTCGCCCATCAACCGCGTCGCGAGCTGGGTCGCGTCGAACGCCTCCGGCGAGTGGCCGATCGCCTCGCCGATCTGGCTCAAGAGCTGCGCAGCGGGAAAGTGCCAATCGGGATTGTGGGTGAATTCGAGCGTCGGCGTCTCGGCGGTGTTCACCACCACCTGGGTCCGACCCACCGCCATCTTCGCCAGCGCCTCGTCGCTCGCGGTGACGATGAGATCGCCCCCGATCACCGCGTCGGCCTCCCCCGCAGCGATCCGCGTCGCGGTGATCGCCTCCGGCGTGCGCGCCAAGCGCACGTGGCTGAAGACCGCCCCCCCTTTCTGCGCGAGCCCGGTCATGTCGAGCGTCGTCACCCCCTTCCCCTCGAGGTGCGCCGCCATCCCGATGAGCGCCCCGATTGTCACCACCCCCGTCCCGCCGACGCCGGTGACAAGCAGGTTCCACGTCCGCTCGAGCGGCGGCAACGCCGGCTCGGGGGGCGTCGGCCACCCCTCGTCGCCGGCGAGCGCCTCACCCCGTTTGAGCGTCGCCCCTTCGAGCACCACGAAACTGGGGCAGAACCCCTCGGCGCACGAGTAGTCCTTGTTGCAGCTCGACTGCTCGATTCTCCGCTTCCGACCCCATTCGGTCTCGAGCGGCCAGACGGCGACGCAGTTCGACGCCTCGCCGCAATCGCCGCACCCCTCGCACACCTCCGGGTGGATGAAGAGGCGCCGCGGGGGGTCGGGGTAGGTGTGGCGCTTGCGCCGCCGCCGCTTCTCCGCAGCGCAGGTCTGGTCGTAGAGGATCACCGAGACGCCGGGGAGGTCGCGGAACTCGCGCTGGATCGCGTCGAGCTCGCGGCGGTGGCGGATCGGCACGTGGGCGACGTCGGCGGGGCCGTAGTCGCGCGGCGTGCCGTCGGTGACGATCACCAGGTTATGGACCCCCTCACCCTTTAGTTGCGCGACGATCATCGGCACGGTGAGCGGCCCGTCGACCGGCTGCCCTCCAGTCATCGCCACCGCGTCGTTGTAGAGGAGCTTGAAGGTGATGTTCACCCCCGCGGCAACCGCCTGGCGGATCGCCAGAATGCCGGAGTGGTAGTAGGTGCCGTCGCCCAGGTTTGCGAAGATATGGCGCGTCGTGGTGAAGGGGGCCTGGCCGACCCACGTCACCCCTTCGCCCCCCATCTGGGTGAAGGTGGCGGTGTGGCGCTCCGGCATCCAGGTGACCATGTAGTGGCAGCCGATCCCCGCCACTGCCCGGCTCCCCTCCGGGACGCGCGTCGAGGTGTTGTGCGGGCAGCCGGGGCAGAAGGTCGGAAGCCGCTCGGCGTGAAGCGGCAGCGCGGCAAGCGCCCGCTCCTTCTCCGCGATCCAGGTGAGGCGCGCCCGCATCTCGGGCGAATCGTACCAGCGCAGCAGCCGGCTGCCGATCGCGCGCGCGATCATCGCCGGGGTGAGCTCCCCCGCCGCCGGCAATAACCATTCGCCGTGGTCCACCGTGCCGTCGGGACGCACCACGTGCGCCCACTCCCCCTTCTCGTCGAATTTGCCGACGACCCGCGGCCGAACATCCTCGCGCCAGTTGTAGAGCTCCTCCTTGAGCTGATACTCGATCAGCTGCCGCTTCTCCTCAACGACCAAAATCTCCTCGAGCCCTTCGCTGAAGCGGCGCACCGCGTCGGCCTCGAGCGGCCAGACCATCCCGACCTTCATCAGCCGGATGCCGATCGCACGCGCCCGCGCCGCGTCGATCCCGAGATCCTCGAGCGCCTGCAGCACGTCGGGGAAGGACTTGCCGCTGGTGATGATCCCGAGCCGCGGCCGCTCCGGTTCGATCACGATCGGGTTGAGGTCGTTGGCGCGCGCATAGGCGAGCGCCGCGTAGAGCTTGTGGTGGAGCAGCCGCTCCTCCTGCACCCGGGGCGGATCGGGCCAGCGGATGTTGAGCCCCCCCGGCGGCATGGCGTAGTCGCGCGGCAGCGTCACGGTGACGCGAAAGGGGTCGGCGTCGACCGACGCGGCGCTCTCGACGATGTCGGCGACCGCTTTGAACGCCACCCAGCAGCCGCTGTAGCGCGACAGCGCGTAGCCGTGGATCCCGAGGTCAAGGATCTCCTGGACGTTCGCCGGCGCCAGAACCGGCATCATCACCGCCTTGAAGATGTGGTCGGTCTGGTGCGGCAGCGTCGACGATTTCGCCGCGTGGTCATCGCCCGCGACCACGAGCACCCCGCCGTGCGGCGCGGTGCCCGCAGCGTTGCCGTGGCGGAAGACGTCGCCGCTGCGGTCGACCCCTGGCCCCTTGCCGTACCAGAGGGCAAAGACCCCGTCGTACTGCGCGCCGGGAAAGAGCCCCACCTGCTGCGACCCCCACACCGCGGTCGCCGCCAGATCCTCATTGACCCCCGGCTGAAAGTGGATCGCGTGCTCGTGCAGAAACCGTTTGGCGCGCCACAGCTCCTTGTCGAGCCCCCCTAAGGGCGAGCCGCGGTAGCCCGAAACGAAACCGGCGGTGCGCACCCCTGCCGCCTGGTCACGCAGCCGCTGGTTGATCAAGAGCCGCACTAGCGCCTGTGTCCCCGTGAGGAAGACGCGGCGTTCGCGGTAGCGGTCCTCCAGCGTGTAGGGGGCGAGCGTCAAAGTGCCTGTCGGTGCGTTCATCGTCTGCTCCTCGGTGTGGGTCCAACCTGGAATTCCCTCCGGTTCCAGCTTATAATTGTTTTCATTCCATTGTAGCGCGACTTCCACCCCCCTGCAGCATGGCCCCCCTCGTACCCGACGCCCCCCGCCGCCGCGCCCTCTGCTTGGCGCTCGCCGCGGCGTCGCTTGCGCCCGTGGGGCTCACCGCGTGTGCGGCGAGGAGTCGCGAGCCTTTGACCGTCGCATACCACCCGTGGCCGGGCTACGCGCCGTTGGAACTCGCCCGCTCGCTCGGCTGGTGGCCCGAGGAGCTGATCGCGGTGCGCCCGACCACTTCGGCGACCGTGTCAGCCGAGCTCCTGCGCACCGGCGAGGTGCACGCCGCTGCGCTCACCCTCGACGAGGCGCTGCGGCTCCACGCGCAGCTGCCGCTCACCGCGGTCGCTCTCTTCAACCACTCGCAAGGGGCCGACGTCGTGCTCGGGCGCGAACCGTGGCGTGGCGAGTTTGCCGCGCGCCGCTCGCGCGTCGGGGTCGAGACGGGGGCGGTTGGCGAACTGATGCTCTCCGCGTGGCTCGCTGCTGCGGGGCTCCCCCGCGACGCGGTGACGGTGGTCTCCGTGACGCCCGACGGCCACGAAACGGCGTGGTGGAGCGGCGAGATCGACGCGCTCGTCACCTACGAGCCAGTTGCCCACCACCTCGAAGGGTACGGCGCCCACCGCTGGTTCGACAGCAGCATGCTCCCGGCTTCGACCCCAATCCTTGATCTTCTCGTGGTGCGCAGCGACGCCGTGCGCCCCCGCGCAGCACTCACCGCCCTCGTCGCCGCCCTCTTGGCCGCCCAGCGCCACTGGCGCGAACTGCCGGTGGACGCCGCCTACCGCTTGGCGCCGTGGCTCCAGGTCCCGCGCGGCGAGGTCGCAGCGACGCTCCGGGGGCTTGTCCTCACCGACTGGCGCGCGAACCGCGCGTGGCTGATCGGCGACCCCCCGCCGCTCGCCCGCGCCGCCGAAGCGCTCACCGCGTGGCTGGTCGCCCACGGCCTCCTCGAACGGCCACCCGCAACGCCGTTGGCGATCGACCCCCGCTATCTCCCCCGGGAGGAGCCGCTGTGAACGGGTGGCGCCCTATCTCCGCGCTGCGGGCTGCACTCCTCTTTGCTGCGGGGCTGCTCCTTGCGCTCGCCGTCTCCCCCGCCCGCGCCGACCCGCGTGACGATGAGCTCCCTACAGTGACGATCGGGGTGCTCGCGATCCAATCCAACGCGGTCGAAGCGGCGCGCTGGGGGGCGGTCGAGCGCGCGCTGCGCGACGCGTTGCCCCACTACCGCGTCGCGTGGCAGCAACTCCGCTACCCCGAGCTCGACCAGGCGATTGCGGCGCACCGCCTCGACGCGGTGATCACCAACCCGGGCCACGCGCTCGCGCTCATGCTTCAGATGGGCGCAACGCCCATTGCGAGCGTCGTGCGCCAGGTGAGGGGTGAGGAAGTCGCGGCGCTCGCCGGGGTCGTCTGGGTGCGCGCCGAGAGCCCCATCACCCGCTGGTCCGACCTCGTCGGCCGGCGCGTCGCCTATGTCCACAATGAATCGCTTGGCGGGCGGTGGCTGCAGAGTTACGAGCTCTACCGCCGCGGGATCGACCTCGACGCGATCGAGTGGCTCGAGGCGGGCCCGAGCCACGACAGCGTCATCGACGCGCTGTTGCAAGGTAAAGCCGACGCCGCCTTCGTCCGCGCCGGGGTGTGGGAAGGGCGCGTCGCGCGCGGCGGCGGGGACCCCCGGGCGCTGCGGCCGTTGGCGCCGCAAGAGCTCCCCGGTTACCCCTTCGCGGCGAGCACCCCCCTCTACCCCGACTGGGCGGTGGTGACGCTGCCGTCCCCCCCCGACGCAGTCCGCCAGGCGCTTGCCGCGGCGCTCCTTGCCGTGCAGCTTCCGCCCGAGGTGCGCCGGGAGATCCCCGACGACGGCGTCGTCGCCTTCGCCCCGCCGCAACCGACCGCCGCGACTGAACGGGTGTTGCGCACCTTCCGCGTCCGCCCCTTTACCCCGCCGCCGCTCACCTGGCGCGAGCGCTTCGTCGCTGCGGCGCCCATGCTCGCCGCAGCAGGCGGCGGGGTGTTGCTCCTCGCGCTCCTTACCCTGCTCCTGTGGTGGCAGAAGCGGCAGCTCGCGGCGTTGCTCGCTGAGCAGGCGATCCAGGCGCGCGTCTTTGACAGCGACTTTGGCGTGATGATCACCGACGCCCAACAACGGATCGTGCGGGTGAACGCCGCCTTCACCCGCGTCACCGGCTACCGCGCCGACGAGTTGATCGGCAAGACCCCGAAGATCCTCGCCTCAGGCCGCCACGACGCGGCCTTCTACCAGGCGATGTGGCACGCGCTCACCGAACAGGGCGTCTGGCAGGGGGAGATCTGGAACCGGCGCAAAAATGGGGAGATCTACCCCGAGTGGCTGACGATCAGTGCCGTGCGCGACGCAAGCGGGGCGGTGCGCCACTATGTCGGGGTCTTTACCGACCTCTCGTGGCGCAAAGCCGCAGAAGCAGAGATCGCCCGCCTCACCTTCCACGACCCCCTTACCCACCTCCTCAACCGGCAGGGGCTCCTGGCCGCGCTCGACGAAGCGTTGGCCCTCTGCCGCGCCACCGGCCACGTGGCGGCGCTCCTCTTCATCGACCTCGACGACTTCCGCCTGGTGAACGACACCCACGGCCCCGCTGCCGGCGACGCGGTGCTCACCACCTGCGCCGAACGGCTGCGCGCGGCGCTCCACGCCGACGACCGCGTCGCCCGCCTGGGGAGCGACGAGTTTGCCGTCCTCCTCACGCCCCGTCACAACAACCGCCACGTCGCTGCGATCGCGGCGCAGGCGGTCGCCGAGCGGCTCCGCACCCGTCTTGCGGCGCCGATCCCCCTCCCCGACGGCGCCACCGTTCAGCTGACCGCGAGCATCGGCGTCGCGCTCCTCGACGGCAGTGGGCGCAGCGCCGCCGAGTGGCTCAAAGCGGCCGACGTTGCGATGCACCAGGCGAAACGCGCAGGCCGCAACACGGTGCGCTTCTTCGACCCGGCGGTGGAGGAGGCGCTCGCCGCGACCTTTGCGCTCAGGCAGGCGCTCGCGCAGGCGATCGACGCCGGGGAGCTTATCCTCTTTGCTCAGCCGCAGCTCGATCGCGACCGGCGGCTCGTCGGCGCGGAGCTGCTCCTTCGCTGGCGGCGGGCCGACGGGACGATGGTCTCACCCGCGCAGTTCGTGCCGCTTGCCGAGGAGAGCGGCTTGATCGTCCCGATCGGCCGCTGGGTGCGGGCGCAAGCGGTCGCGACCCTCGCGCGCTGGGGGAGCAACCCGCTGCTCGCACCTCTGAAACTTGCAGTGAACGTCAGCCCGCGCGAATTTGCCCAGGCGCACTTCGTCACCGAGGTGCGCGAGACGGTCGAACCGCTCGGCGAGCGGTCGCGGCAGCTCGAGCTCGAGATCACCGAGTCGGTCTTCATGGCCGACCTCGCGGCGGCGAAAGAGCGGTTGCTCGCCCTCAAAGCGGCTGGCCTGCAACTTGCGCTCGACGACTTCGGCACCGGCTACTCGTCGCTCTCCTACCTCACCGAACTCCCCTTCGATCTGCTAAAGATCGACCAGCGGTTCGTCCGGCAGCTGACCACAACCGACGCAAAGAACGAGGCGATCGTCGCGACGATCATCACCCTCGGCCACCACCTTGGGATGGACGTGCTCGCCGAAGGGGTCGAGAGCGAGGAGCAGGCGGCGGCGCTTAGGGCGCTTGGCTGCGACCAGCTCCAAGGGTACCTCTTCGCGCAACCGATGCCGCTTGAGGCGTTCGAAGCGTGGGCGCGCGCCCGCGTTCACCACGCCAGATAGGCGTACCCCTCCTCCTGCAGCGTCATGATCGCCGCGGCCCCCACCTCGACGATCTCGGCGAACGGTTCGATCGCCTCGGGCCCCCAGCCGAGCGTCTTCATCGTGTTGCCGCAGGCGATGTAGCGCACCCCGTAGAACTCCGCTTGCCCTTTCGCGCGCTGCCGGAGCTCCTCGGGGATCGGCCGCTCGGGGCGCTTCGCGATGAGGTGGATCCCCGGGCCAAAACAGACCACTGCGATCGCGATCGCGTCGGGGTAGGCGCCGAGCATCGCCGAGACCGAGTTGAGGATGTGGCCGATGTACTCCGGGTCGGCTTTGTTGAGCTGGTAGACGATCTTGTGCTCAGCGTCAGGGGTGCCCGCTGCGTGGGCCGCTTTTGCGGCAGCGCGCGCGGGGCTTGCGACGCCACTCGTTGCCGCACCTGTTGCGAGTGCGAGCGCCGCGGGGGCGCCGAGCGCAAAGAGCCGCCGCCGCGCGGGGTTCGGCGGGAGCAAAGGGTGCGGGGCCGAGGGGTCCCGGGTCGGGTTCTGCGTCTCTTCCAGGGGATCCATCTTGCTCTCTCCTTCTGTTGGGGAAATCGCGCCCACTCAAAAGCCGACGCGCCGCCGCGGCCCCCCTTTCGCGACGAGCTCCTCCTGCAGCGCCTGCCACAGCCGCTCGCCGCTCACCGGCTCCCCAAGGAGGCGCAGCCGCTTCACCGCGGCGGCGTAGTCGCCGGGGGTGAGCCGGTCGAGCGCGCGGGTCCGTTCGCCCCACGCCGCCGCCTCCTCGGACGCGACCCCCAGGCGCACCGCCTCACGCACGAAGAGCGCCGCGCGCTGGGGGGCGGTGAGGTAGTCGAAGCGCACCTTGAAGGCAAAGCGCCGCAGGCTCGCCGCGTCGAGCTGGTCAACGAGGTTGGTGGTACAGATGAAGAGGCCGTCAAAGAGTTCCATCTGGGTGAGGAGCTCGTTGGTCTGGCTCACCTCCCAGTGGGCGTGGGCGCCACGGCGGTCGGCGAGGAACGAGTCGGCCTCATCGAGCAGCAGCACCGCGTCGCGGTCGCGCGCCTCGAGAAACATCGCGGCGATCGCCTTTTCGCTCTCGCCGACCCACTTCGAAAGGAGGTCGGAGGCGCGTTTGACGACGATCGCTTTCCCCACCGCGCGGGCGATCGCATGGGCCAATTCGCTCTTGCCGGTCCCGGGCGGGCCGTAGAAGAGGAGCGTCCCGTGGGGGTTGCGGGCAAGCGCCGCAACGAGCAACTGCGGGTCGACGTCGAGGTTGAGAAAGGTGAGATCGAGTTCGGTCGCGGGCGCGGGGCGCGGCAACCCCCGTTCGCCCAAAAGCGTCAAGCTCGCACTGAGCGCCCGTTCCGCAGCCGCGAGCGGAGTGATCTCGGCAGCGCCGCTTGTCGCCGGCCGCGCCGCGACCCAGCGCGCCACCTGCGCCGCCTGGGCAAGTAACGCCGGGGAGGCCGCCTCGAAGCGCACCAGCCGCTGGAGCCACTCGTCGCTCGCCGCGAGTCCGGCAATGGCCTGGCGCGCGATCGCGAGCCGCACTGGCTCCGGCGGGACGGGGAAGCGCAGCGCATAAGCGAAGCGGCGCAGGTAGGCGGGATCGAACCCCGCGTTGTTGGTGATCCAGATCGTCGGGAGCGGGTTGTTTTCGAGGAGCCAGTTGGTCCACGCCTTCGCGCCGCGCGTCGGCGGCCCCTCCGCCTCGCCCCCCAAGAGCGAGAGGAGCGCGCTCGACGCGGTCGGCAGCACATCCTCCGCTTCGTCGAGGAGCATGAGCGTCCGCTCGGTGCGCGCGGTGATCGACGAGGCGAGCGCATAGGCGCGCAGCCGCTCCTGCCCCTGGATCGGCTCGCCCGCCTCGTCCTGCGCCGGGGTCTCGACGAGGCGCACCGCGAGCGCCTCGGCAAGCGCCTGGGCAAATTCGGTCTTGCCGGTGCCGGGGGGGCCGTAGAAGAGGAGGTTGACCCCCTTCGCGCGCGCGGCGATCGCCCCCTCGAGGAGCGCGACGAGGATCCGTGCCTCCTCAGCGAGGTGGGGAAAATCGGCGAGCGAACAGCGCGCCCGCCGTGTGACCGGCCGGACGAACGCCGCCATCAGCTCGTCGGTCGAGAGTTGGCTCGAAAGGAGCAGGTGCGGCAGCCGCGCCATCACGTCGAAACGGGTCTCGAGGTCGTGGCCGGTGCGGTGGGCGGCGTCGACGCGCACCAGCCCCGAGCGGTGGAGCGCCCCGTCGGGACGCAGCGCTTGGACGACGAGCGCGCGGCGTACCCGGGTGATCGCCGCGACCGCGAGCGCGACGTGGTCGAGCCCCCCCGGCTGGTTTGCTGCCGCAACCGCCGAGTGGAAGCGGCGGAACGCGGCGAGCGCCACCGCCAAGCGCAACACCCCGACCTCCGCGCGGTTGAGCCCCAAGAGGCGCCCAAGGCGCGCCGAGTTGCGCAAGAGCGGCAACTTGGGCGAAATTTCCGCTTCGAGCGCTTCGAGCCGCTCGACGAGCCGCTTTTCAATCCCAGCGCTCCCGAGGCGCTTCAGCGCCGCGCGGTCGAGTACCGTATCGCCATCCTCATCCTCGCGCGTCGGCAATACTTCGCCGACAAAGCGGATGTAGTCGCTGTCGAGCAGTACCGGTTCGGAAAAGAGCCCCTCTTTGTCGAGGTGGCGGTGCCAGCCAAAGGCGAGCGTGAGCCGAATGAGCCAGCTCCCGAGGAGCGGCGCGTGCGGATCGCGCTCAGAGGAGTCGAGCACGTGAAAGAGTTTCCCGAGGTGTTTCCCCAAATTGCCCACCCCTTGGTGTGTGAAAAGGTCTCACCGCCGGCCGCTACGAACGGGTGCGCGGGGTACGCCGTGCCGCCGACTCGAGCGCCTGCGCCTCATCGATCCGCTCCAGCCAGCGGCGGTGCGCTTCGTCGCGGCAAGCGTCGACCTGGATCCGTCGCGCGCACGCGGCGGTGGCTGCGGTGAGTTCCGCGTCAGCGCGCTCGCGCAGCTGCCGCGCCTCTTCCCGCATCGCCTCGCTCGATGGACGATCCCGCGCCACCACCGCGCCTACACTCGCCACCGCCCCGAGCACTGCGCCAACCAACCACCATCCTCCGCGCATCGGCTTCACTTCCTTGCTAGAATTCGCCTATTGTATCCCGATGGAACCTTGGATGGAACTGGTTTGTCTCGACTTGGAAGGGGTCTTGATCCCCGAGATCTGGGTCGCTTTTGCCGAGCGCGTCGGCATCCCTGAACTGAAGCGCACCACCCGCGACGAGCCCGACTACGACCGGTTGATGCAGTTTCGCTTGGCGACCCTTGCCGAGCACCGCTTGGGTCTTCCGGAGATCGAAGCGGTGATCGCAACGCTCTCCCCCTTACCTGGCGCCAAAGCCTTTCTCGACGCGCTGCGCGAACGCTACCAGGTGATCATCCTCTCCGACACCTTCCAGGAGTTTGCCCGCCCGTTGATGCGGCAACTCGGCTGGCCGACCCTCTTTTGTCACAATCTCACCGTCGCGCCCGACGGCCGGATCACCGGCTACCGCCTGCGGATGCGCGACCAGAAGCGGGAAGCGGTGAAGCGCCTCAAAGAGCTCAACTTCCGCGTCGTCGCCGCGGGCGACTCCTACAACGACACGACGATGCTCGCCGAAGCCGACACCGGAATTCTCTTTCGCGCGCCGCAAGCGGTGGTCGAAGCCTTTCCCCAATTCCTCCACATCCCGCACGAATACGACGCCCTCTTCAATGCAATCACCGCGGCGTTTGCGCGTCTTCGTGAGGCGTCGGAGGTCGCCGCCCGATGAGCGACCGGACCTACACGCTCGTCGCCTCCTGCCCCGACCAGGTCGGGATCGTCGCCCGCGTCGCGCAATTTCTCGCCGAGCTCGGCGGGTGGATCCTCGAGACCAATTTCCACGCCGAACCCCCGGACGAGGCCAACCCGACGGGGCGCTTCTTCATGCGGTTGCAGATCCGCGCGGCTTCCCTCGCGTTGCCGCTCGTGACGCTGCGCGAGCAGTTCGCCCGCGCGGTCGCGGAGCCGCTCGGGATGAGCTGGCGGATCACCGACTCGGCGGTGAAGAAGCGGGTGGTGATCCTCGTCTCGAAGCAGGAGCACTGCCTCTACGACCTCCTGGCCCGCTGGCAGGCGGGGGAGCTCGACGTCGAGATTCCATGCGTGATCTCCAACCACGAGACACTGCGCGGCATCGTCGAGTGGCACGGCATCCCCTACTTTCATGTGCCCGTCACCCCGAGCAACCGAACTGAAGCCTTTGCCGAAGTGGCGCGGATCTTCGACGAAGCGAAAGGGGACGTGATGGTGCTCGCCCGCTACATGCAGATCCTCCCCCCTGAGCTCTGCGACGCCTACCCCGGCCGGATCATCAACATCCACCACTCCTTCCTGCCGAGCTTCGTCGGCGCGCGCCCCTACCACCAGGCGTGGCAGCGCGGGGTGAAACTGATCGGCGCCACCTGCCACTACGTCACCGCGGAACTCGACCAGGGGCCGATCATCGAGCAGGATGTGATCCGCGTCGACCACACCGATACCCCCGAAGAGATGGTCCGTTACGGCAAAGACATCGAAAAGGCGGTCTTGGCGCGCGGTTTGCGCTACCATATCGAGGATCGCGTCTTGATCCACGGCCCCCGGACCGTCGTCTTTCGCTAACCGAGGGGTTGCAAACGGCCGTTTTTGCGGCAAAATAGCGAAACGCACAGGAGGAGTAGGGGGCAGTCGCACCCTTTCGTGTTTCACCTTTTTTGACTGAGGAGCTCTCACCATGAACAAAAGCGAATTCATCGAAGCCCTGGCCGACAAGATGGGCAGCAGCAAAGCGGAAGCGGCACGCGCACTCGACGCGGTGCTTGCGACCCTGACGGAACAGATGGCCAAAGGGGAAAAGGTCACCTTCACCGGCTTCGGCTCCTTTGAAGTGGTCACCCGCAGCGAACGCACCGGTCGCAACCCGCAAACCGGCGCAACGATCACCATCCCCGCCACCAAACTCCCCAAATTCACCGCCGGCGCTTCGCTCAAGAAGGCGGTGGCCGGCTGATTGTCGCTTCTCCTCCTTCCCCCGGCGCACTGCCCGCAATCCTAGTCTAGTGCGCCGGTCTCTCCCTTTCGCGTGATGATTCCCCATCTCACCACGGCGCTCTCCGGGCCGCTCCTTGAGATCGAAGAGCGGTTTTTAGCGCAGCAACCGGCGATCGAACAGTGGTTCCGCGCCTGGTTTGGCGACCATACCCCGCCCTTTTACGCGTCGACCGACCTGCGCAACGCCGGCTACAAACTCGCGCCGGTCGATCTCAACCTCTTTCCCGGCGGGTTCAACAACCTTGCCGAACCTTTCACGCCGCTCGCGGTCCAGGCGCTCCAGGTCGCGATCGAGCGGATCTGCCCCGTCGCGCGGCAGTTTCTCCTCATTCCCGAAAACCACACCCGCAACGCCTTCTATCTCAGCAACGTCTGGCACCTTCAGCGGCTCCTGCGCCTCGCTGGGGTCGAGGTGCGGATCGGGTCGCTCAACCCGGAGATCACCCAACCGACACAGGTCGCTTCGCCCGCAGGACCGCTCCTTCTCGAGCCCCTGGTCCGCCGGGGTAACCGGGTGGGACTTGCCGACTACGACCCGTGCGCGATTCTCCTCAACAACGACCTCTCGGCGGGAATTCCGCCGATCCTCGCTGAGCCCCTTGAGCAGGTAGTGATCCCTCCGCCGCAAGCGGGGTGGCACCGGCGGCGCAAATCGCACCATGCGGCCTGTTACGCCCAGGTCGCGGCGCAGTTCGCTGCGCAGTTCGGGCTCGACCCGTGGTACTTCACCCCGGCGCACCGCGTCGTCGGGGGGATCGATTTTCGCGCCAAGGAGGGGATCGAGGCGCTTGCCGACGCCGCGAGCGACCTCTTTGCCGAAATCGGCCGCGAATACCGTGCGCGCGCGATCACCGAGACCCCCTACATCGTGGTGAAAGCCGACGCCGGGACCTATGGGATGGGGGTGATGGCGGTCAAAGACCCGGCAGAGCTGCGCGACCTCTCACGCCGCGACCGCAACAAGATGGCGCGGATCAAAGAGGGGCTCGAGGTCCATCAGGTGATCCTCCAGGAGGGGGTCCCGACTTTCGAGCGGGTGCAAGGGGCGGCCGCCGAACCGGTGGTCTATTTCATCGACCACTACGTGGTTGGGGGATTCTACCGCGTCCACACCGAGCGCGGCCCCGACGACAACCTCAACGCCCCCGGGATGCACTTTACCCCGCTCGAATTTGCCCGCCCCTGTTCGGTCCCCGACTTCTCAGCCACCCCCGACGCCGAACCGAACCGCTTCTACGCCTACGGGGTGGTGGCGCGGCTCGCGCTCGCCGCCGCGACGCTGGAAATTGCCGAACTCACCGAAGGTGATGCGTCCACGGGTTGAGCGATGGAACTCCTCTTTCTCATCGATCCGCTCCCGCAGCTCAATGCGAAGAAAGACTCGTCGCTCCTCTTGATGCGCGAAGCAGCGCGGCGCGGCCACACCGTCTGGGTCGCCTACCCGGGGCATGTCGCGTGGCTCGACGGCCGCGTTGCCGCCCACGCCCAACCGCTTGCGGTCACCCCCGACCGCCCCCACACCGCGTGGGAAGCGGGCGATGCAACCTGGCGCGCGCTGCGGGATTTCTCCGCGGTGCTGCTCCGCTTTGACCCGCCGTTCGACTTCGAGTACCTGGCGCTCACGTGGCTCTTGGAGCGCGCGGTCGCGGAAGGGGCGCGCCTCTTCAACGACCCGCGCGCGGTGCGCGACCACTCGGAGAAGCTCAGCATCCTCGAGTTTGCTGAATTCGCGCCGCCGACGCGCGTCGTGCGCCGCATCGCCGACGTCCACGCCGCGATCGACGCGCTCGGCGGGGATGTGATCGTCAAACCGCTCGACGGGATGGGGGGGGTGGGGATCTTCCGCGTGCGGCGTGACGACCCCAACCGCAATGCGATCGTCGAGACCGCCACCGCTTACGGACAACGCACCCTCATGGTGCAACAGTACCTACCGGCGATCGCTGACGGCGACAAACGGGTGATTCTGATCGCCGGCGAAGTGGTGCCGTGGGCGCTCGCCCGGATCCCGCAACCGGGTGAGACGCGCGGGAACCTCGCCGCCGGCGGCAGAGGGGTCGTGATGCCGCTCACCCCGCGGGAGCGCGAGGTGGCCGAAACGCTCGCCCCGATCCTCTGGCGTCGCGGCCTCTTTCTCGTCGGCCTCGACCTCATTGGCGGGATGCTCACCGAAATCAACGTCACGAGCCCGACCTGCCTCGTCGAGATCGCCACCCAAAGCGGGGACAACCCGGCCGTGTTGGCCCTCGAGCGGTTAGAGGCAATGCTCGGCGACCGGTAGATGGTTCCGCTCCTGAACCCTCTCGCCCGCCGCTTCCGCGCGGTCGCGCGTCCGCTCCTCCTCTTGCCGAGCGTGCTCGTTCTCCTCTCCCTGCTTGGCGCGTGCGACCGCACGCCGCCGCTCGTCAAAGAGGAGCAGTTCGTCTTTGGCACCCGGGTGGAACTCACCGTCGTCGGCGACGAACCCGACCGGTTGCAGGCGGCGCTCGCCGCAATCGCCCGCGAGCTTGCGCGCCTGCACGCCACCTACCACGCGTGGGAGCCGTCGGCGCTGACCCGCTTGAACGCGGCGTTCGCCGCTGGACGTGCGGCGCGGGTCAGCCAGGAGATGGGGATAATCCTGCGCGAAGCGCAAGCGTTGGCTGCTGCGAGCGACCACCTCTTCGACCCGGGGATCGGCGCGCTCGTCGCCCTCTGGGGGTTTCACCGCAACGACTTCACCGGGAACGAAGTGCCGCACCCCGAGCGCATCGCCGAGCTCGTCGCCCAAAAACCGTCGATCGCGGCGCTTACGGTCACACCGCTCGGGGAAGCCGCGAGCGCCCCGTGCGACGCCCCCGACGCGGTCGATGCCCTGATGAGCGGCGAAGCGGCGGCCTTCTGCGTCGTGAGCGCCCATCGCGCCGTTGCCGTCGATCTCGGCGGCTTTCTCAAAGGGTACGCGCTCGACCGCGCCGCGGAGATCGTTCGCCGCCACGGGATTGCCGCGGCGCTCATCAATATCGGCGGCAACATCCTCGCGTTGGGGCAGCCGAACCCGTCGCGGCCGTGGCGCATCGCGCTGCAACACCCACGCCGCCCCGAGCCGCTCGCGCTGCTCCCCCTCTACGACGGCGAGGCGATCGGCACCTCGGGCGACTACCAGCGCTACTTCACGAGCGACGGTGTGCGCTACCACCACCTGATCGACCCGCGCACCGGCTACCCTGCCACGGCCCACCAGGCGGTCACCGTGGTGATCCCCCCGCGCAGTGACGGACGCACCGGGCTCCTCTCTGACGTGGTGAGCAAACCCCTCTTCATCGCTGGCAACCATTGGCCGCTCTATGCCGCACGGTTCGGCGTCACCCAGCTGCTCCTCGTCGACGCCGCTGGTTCGGTCACCGTCACCGCCCCGTTGGCGCAACGGATCCGCTGGGTGAATCGGCCCGACGCGGTCGCCGTCGTCGCCCCTCCTGAACGGTAAGCGGCCACGGCACTACCTGAGTGCGCTCAGCCACCACGCACCGCCTCCTCAGAGCGGGGAGCCGCAGAGAAACTACCGATGGAGGAGATTGGCGAGGCGGGCGCGGTACTCTTTGAGGAGCGGGTCTCCCGGGCGCAACAGGTCGAAGATCTGCAACACCATCTTGCGTGCCGCCCCGCCGTTCCAGTCGCGGTCGCGGGCGATGATCGCCAAGAGCTCGTCGAGCGCCGGTTGCCACGCCCCTTCCGCCGCGTAGCGCTTCGCCAGGCGAAAACGCGCCTCCCAATCCTCGGAAAAGGCGGCAACGCGGGAACGCAACGCGTCGAGCGATTCGGCGGTACCCCCTTCAAGAAGCGCCAGACGCGCTTCGAGCCGTTTCGCCTCGTCACTTCCCCGCTCGTGGAGCGCGGCGAACTCCGCTGCCGCCTCCTCCACCCGCTGCCCGTCCAAGAGGAGCGCGATCAGCTCGAGCCGCGCGCGGTCAAACGCCGGGTCGCGCTCGAGCGCCGCGCGCAGCAGCTGCTCGCAGCCCGCCAGATCCCCTTGCGCCCGTTTCGCCGTCGCTTCGCGCCACAACGGCTCGGCGGGTGAAGGGATGAGCCGTGCCAACCAGCGCCGCACCTCCCCCTCGGGAAGCGCGCCGGAGAACTCGTCGACCACCTGCCCGTCGCGCAACCCTTTGACACTCGGGATGCCGCGCACGCCATAGCGCGCCGCAAGGCGTGGGTTGTCGTCGGAATTGACCTTGACGAGGAGGAAACGGCCGGCAAACTCCTCAGCGAGCTTCTCCAAAATCGGCTTCAACACCCGACACGGGCCGCACCACGGCGCCCAGAAGTCGACGACCACCGGGCGGCGGTGCGACTCCGGCAGGACGACGGCGTCAAACTGCGCCTCATTCGCGTCGATCATCAACGGTTGTTGCATCGCCTGCTCCTAGAACAGCATTTTCTGATATTGTGATCGTATCATAGCGCATCCGCGTCCAGAGGGGAAGATGGGCCAGGAGCAGGAGCGCTGCGACCGGTACCACCGCAAGCGGCGTGAGGGGGTCGACCGCGAGCCACAGCGCAACCATCAGGAGCGCCAACGGCCACCGCCAACGTAACCGACGCTCAAAGCGGCGGAGCTGCTCCTCGGTCGCGCGTACCGCGGGGAGCCACTCGGCCAGCGCCGCCAGCCCCCCTTCGAGCGCGACATCGGCAACCGGTGCGTCGTTCCACTCAGAGGCAGCAAGGAGCACGAGCGCGCCACCCTCCCCGCCCTGGGAGCGCCCCTCGACCTGCACCCATGGGGCAATCGGAGAAAGCAGCGAAGGTTCCTCAGGCGCCTCACCGGGCCACCACCCCCGTTCGGACCACGCGGCGCGCGTCGCGTCCGGGAAAAAGGTGCCCGCCACCGCGACGGTAACACCGAGCGACGCGAGCGGCACCTCAGCCGCGCACCGCTCGGCGACGGGAACGACCCCCCACGCCCCCAACCACTGGAACGCGGCGAGACCCGCGGAGGTTTCGGCCGCGAACTCCTCTCGTCCCACGACCCATTGGGCGACGCCAATCACCCATTCGCCGGCGGCGTGCGCCCGCGCAACCCGTTCGCGCCACCGATCCCTATCGACCGCGCCCCCCCACGCGCCGCGCGCGACCCCGGCGGCCCAAAGCGCCTCAGGCTCGCCGGTCGCGACACTCCAGAGCCGGCCGCGCGCGTCCTGACAGCGGGTGAGCCATCCGAATGCCCCCCATTCGGGGCGACGCTCGCGCGCCACGACCCGCCACTGCCGGAGCGGATCGCGCGCCTCATCGGCGACGAGCCATTCGGTCGCGCGCCACAACGCCTCGGCAACCGGACCGCTCGGGGGGTTGGCCAGGGTGCGAAAGCCTGGTGCGGGCGCAAGCGCCACCCGCAACGCCTGCGCGAGCGGCACCGTGCCGGTCACCCCCAACGGGTTCACCACCGCCCGCTCCCCGCGCCACAAGGTAGGGCAAAAGGCGCCGTCATCTAAAGCAGCGTCGGGGCGCTGCGGCCAGGTGAAGCGCAGCGTATCAAAGGGAAGGAGGAGGGAAGCGACACGCCACTCGGGAAACCACGCCGGCCAATGGACCCGCCAAAACCTCCCGTGCGCCACCCTCTCGACCGCCCCCCACGAGCGGAACCAGAGGCCCGCTTGGCGCAACCGCCGCCGGAGAAGCCGCTGCGCCCCTAGAGCCCAGAGGCGATCGCCCCAGGGAAAGAGGAGGAACAGGAGCGCCCCCGCGTGGTAGAGGAGAAGGGCAAGCGGCGTCTCTTGCGCCGCAAGGAGCGTCACCCACGCCGCGACTGCGGCAACCGCCATCCCCCCCTGCAGCCAGGGCAACCGCCGCGCTGCAGCCTCCGCACTTCCCTCCTCCAGCGCCGAACCGAGCCGCACCACGAGCGCCCACGCGCTCCCCGCCACCACCCGCTCGCGTCCGCGCCACGGTTCGGTGCGCCAGTCGCGTGAATGGGCAAGGAGCAGCAACTGCGCCGGAAAGAGACTCCCTTCCGAGAGCCAGAGGATGTCACCCGGTACGAGGTCGGAAGCGGCCACCCGGTGGAGACCCCCTTCGCGCAGCACCCACACCTGCCAGGGGGCGTCTGAGGAGCTTCCCCCGCGCAGCGCGCGCTGCCACCCCCACACGGAGAGGAGAACGGCCACACCGACCACCCCCCACGCGACGAGCGCGGCATGGGCGTGGGCAAGCAGCGCCCCGGCAAACACAAGCGCAAGCGCCACCGCGGCAACCGCAGGGGCCCCCTCTACGGGTCGCACCGCCCCTTGTGAAGGGGAGCGGCTCGCGAGATTGCGTCCGTGGATGCGCTGCCGTCGCCGCACCTCGTCCCAGCTGAGCCCGCGCGTCGGATCGACCGCCAAGCGGGCAAGCTGCGCGACCGCCTCGGGGGAGAGGCAGCCCGCGTGGAGGGCCTCGGCGGCGTCGTGCGCGGCGCGCGAAGGGGTTACGTCAGCCACCGGGTGCGCGCGTCACGCCTTCGTTTGCGACCGCCACGCCGCGATGAGCTGGTCGCGATGGGGGGCGAGCTTCTCGATCGGCACTTCGACCACCGGCCCGCCGAGCGTCGCGCCGCGGTAGGTGGCGGTGAGCGGCGTGTCGGACCACGGGAGGAAGACCTGCACCGGCGCGTTCGCTTTGAAACGGAGGCTGCGCAACGCCTCAGGAAAGAAGAGCGCCCCATGGGTGATGTTGAGCGACGCCTCCCCTTCGAACGGCTCGCCGTTACTCCGTTCACCCACCACCCGCACCGGGACGAGGCGAACCTCGTTCGCGCGCTTCAGCGCCCGCGCCCGGATCCGCTTGTGGAGCTCATCCGACGAGAGAAAAGGCATCGACCCGATGCTCGCTTCGACGTCGGCCAACTCCTCGTCGGTGAGATGCGGTGCCGCCGCGATCAGCTGCGCACGGGGAATGAGCGTCCCGACCGCCTGCCGCTCGCGCTCCACCTTGGCACGGTGGGTGAGCGCCGTCACCCGCACCCCGGCACCGGCCAAGCGTTTCGCCACCACCGCCTTGAGCCCCTGATGGACCGGTTCCCCCAAGAGCCCGTCGAGTGTCTTCGCGAGATCCTCGGCCGGAACCTTCTCCAGAGCCGCTGGGATCTCGAGCGCGAGCGTGTAGGTCAAATGGAGTGTCGCCTTGCTCATTGCAGCCTCTCGCTTTTTCACCATCTTACCATAAGGCGAACCGGGCAAACGCGGGGCAAAAAAGGGGTTCAAGAAGGCGCCGTTTCTGCCGTTTACCCACGCAAGAAAGCGCTATACTGGAATCTATGGCCCTGATGAAAGGGAAAGATCATGCGCCACCTCTCGATTTCGGCGAAACTGCTCCTCATCATCATCGTTGGCGGCATCTTAGTCCTGTCGACGAACGGCTTGACGTTGTGGCAGCAGTGGGAAGGGGTTCAGACCGCGCAACGGCAAGCACTGGGGCTCGGGTGGATCACGCAACTGGGG
Organism: Hydrogenophilus islandicus; assembly: GCF_054657095.1. Lineage (NCBI taxonomy): Bacteria > Pseudomonadati > Pseudomonadota > Hydrogenophilia > Hydrogenophilales > Hydrogenophilaceae > Hydrogenophilus > Hydrogenophilus islandicus. Next base: position 26,419 of record NZ_BAAHXE010000026.1, read on the forward strand.
GAGATCTACCGGGAGGTTCCGGTACTCCGCACCTGGAGCGGGATTGCGCTCGCCAGTGGCGAGCGGCCGGAGCTGCGCGAACATGCCGAGCGTGAAGCCGCAGCGCTGCGGGACGCGATCGACAACCAATGGCGCACGTTCCTCACCTTCAGCCGGGAGAACCCCCTCTCCCCAGCGCTCGCGGAGCGAATCGAGGGGCTCGACCGGTCGTGGCGGGACGCCGCCTCTCGGGACGCCGCCGATCGCTTTGCGATGCTCGGCCCGATCGTCGAGGGGCTCCTCGAGACGATCCGCCTCGTCGCCGTCGAATCGCAGCTCGCGTTTATCCCCGATCCGGTGATCAGTAGCCTCACCCAAGTGTGGCTCAACGACATTCTGACGCTACTCGATGCGAGCAACCGGCTGCGCGGGCTCCTGACGATGGCCTTTGTCGAAGAGCGCTTTACCGAACCGTCGCTCCTCGAATTCACCCGCCACCGCGCAACACTGCAGCGGGCACTGCGCAACCTCGCGTTTGTCCATGAACGGCTGCGCTCGTTCGGGATTACCGAGATGGCCGACCTCTTCGATGCGCAACGGACCTACCTCGATGAGCACGTGACCCTGCTCGATACCAGCGTCGAGGCGATCAAGCTCGGTTTCTTCGCCCGCGATCCTCTGGAGGTCTATGACGAACTCTCAGTGCTCGTCGACGGCGTCTGGGGCTACGGCGCGTCGGTCCATGCGCTCCTGGCCGACCACGTCGCCCAATACCAGAGCGCGAAATGGCGGGCGCTCGCGATTCTGGCGGCCGCCATTGCCGTGGCATCCATCGTCGTTCTCGCGATGACCCTGGCGATTCGCCGCTCGCTGCTGGTGACGATCTCGCGGATCGCGACCGGTGTCCAGCGCCTCGCGAGCGGCGACCTCACTGCGACGTTGGAGGTCCGCAACGCCGACGAGACGCGCCGCATCGTCGACGCGCTCAAAGAGATGATCGCCCAATGGCGCGAGAGCCTCACCACCGTCCAGTCGGCGCTGCAGACGCTGGCCCATTCGGCCGAGGTGAGCGAAAGGAACGCCGAGCGGATCAACGAACGGGCGCGGACGAGCGCGACCCAGGTCGACGCGATCGTCGAAGCGGCTGACGCGCTCGACACCACCGCGAAGAACGCGCGCAGCGAGGCCCAGGCGGTCGTCGCCGACGCGCGGCGGACGTTGGAGGAGGCGCAGCGGATGGGCCAAGCGCTCGAAGCGGCCCTGGCCGTTTTGGCAGGGATGAACCGCAAACTCGACGACGTCAATGGTGCGAGCCGCCGCTTCATCGCCGAAAGTGCAGCGATTCGCCGCATCACCGACCAGGTGCGGGAGATCGCCGAACAGACCAATCTTCTGGCGTTGAACGCTGCGATCGAAGCGGCGCGCGCCGGCGAAGCGGGGCGCGGTTTCGCGGTGGTCGCGGACGAGGTGCGCAAACTCTCGGAACAGTCGGCGGTGGCGGCCGGCGAGATCGACAAGATCACCGCAAGTCTCGCCCACCAAGGAAAGACGATCGAAGCGGATCTCGACGCGACGCTCGCCGAGACCGAAGCGAGCCGCCGCGAGATTGCGACGCTCCAAACCTTTATGCGCGAGGTGGAGCGGGCGACCCACGGAACGCTCGAACGCGCCCAGACGATTTTGACCGTCGCCGGTTCGATTGAGGAGCTGAGCGCGGCGATCGACCGCTCGGCGCACGCCGCGAAAGCGGCCGCACAGCAGACCTCTGCGGCGTCGAACGAGATCGCCACCGCGAGTCACGACGTCTCCCACTGGGTCGCACGCCTCAAAGAGGCTTTTGCCCGTTTTCGCCTCTGAGGCGGTTACACCTCGAGCGGATCGACCTCGAGCCGCCAGCGTAACCCTTCGCGCAGCGGGATCGCGGCAAGCGCCTCGACCCACTGCTGCAAAAAGGGGTGGAGCGCCTGACGGTCGGGCGCCTCGACAAGGAGCTGCGCCCGCTCCCGTTCGGCGACGCGCACGATCCGCAACGGCACCACATCCATGAGCCGCACCAAGCCCCCCACCCCCATCTGGTGGCATAACGCCGCACCGAGCCGTTTCGCTTCGGTGAGAAACGCGGTCGCCACCGAGAGCTGCGGCGCGTCGGCACGCAAGACCGCCTGGTGGCCGTAAGGGGGAAGCCCCAAGCGCGCCCGCTCGGCAAGGGTCGCTGCGGCAAAGGCGGCGTAGTCGTGCGCGACCAGCTGTTGGTAGAAGGGGTGGTCGGGGTAGTGGGTCTGCACCAACACCCGACCGGCTCGCCCCGCCCGGCCGGCCCGCCCTGCGACCTGCAGGAGCTGCTGCATCAGCCGTTCGCTCGCCCGGGCGTCCGCCGCCATCAGCCCCGCGTCCGCGCCAGCGACGACGACGAGGGCAAGCGCCGGAAAGTCGTGCCCTTTCGCCAACATCTGGGTGCCGATCAAGAGGTGGGCGCGGCGCGCGGCGATCGCCTCGCGCACCGCCGCGAACGCTTGCGCGTCGCGGCAGCTGTCGCGGTCAATCCGCAGCACGTTGTGTCCTGGGAAGCGCTTCCCCAGCGCCGCTTCGAGCCGCTGCGTCCCCCGCCCCGCGACCGCGAGCGCGCCACTGCCGCAACTCGGGCAGAAGGTGGGGACCGGCGCACTCCAGCCACAGTGGTGGCAACGCATCGTCTGGTCGACGCGATGAAAGACCATCCGCACCGAGCAGCGGGCACAACTCTGCACCCAACCGCAGTGGCCGCAGTAGAGCGTCGGGGCGTAACCGCGGCGGTTGAGAAAGAGGAGCACCTGCTCGTCCCGCGCCACCGTCGCGGCGATCTCCTCCCATACTGCAGGCGCCAACCCCTCGTCGGTCTGAGCGGTGCGCCGGAGATCCACGAGCGCGATCTCAGGGAGCGCCACCCCGGTTGCGCGGTGGGTGAGCACCACCCGCCGCATTCTCCCGCGCTCGGCGTCCCACCACCGCTCGAGCGACGGGGTCGCCGACCCCAAGATCACCGGCACACCACACCGCTTGCCACGCCACAACGCGAGATCGCGCGCCGAATAGGGGGCCCCTTCGAACTGCCGGTAGCTCGCGTCGTGCTCCTCGTCGACGACGATCAACCCAAGCCGCGGCAGCGGCGTGAAGATCGCCGAGCGGGTGCCGATCACGAGGTCAACCGCGCCGCTCACCAATGCGGCGAAGAGGCTCTGCCGCTCGCGTCTGCTCAGGTCGGAGTGCCAGAGCGCCACCCGGGCGGTGGGTAAGCGCTCGCGGCAGCGGGCCGCGGTCTGCGGCACGAGCCCGATCTCGGGGACAAGCAACAGCGCCTGTTGCCCGCGCGCAACGGTCGCCGCAATCCGCCGCAGGTAGAGCTCGGTCTTGCCGCTGCCGGTTACTCCGTAGAGGAGAACCGGGTCGAAACCGGAGGTGGCACTCATGGCTGCGAGCGCCTGCTGCTGCTCCGGCGTCAATAGGGGCTCGGGGCGAGGCGAATGGGCTCCATCTGCAGCACGCTCTTCGCCTAGCTGATCACGAACCGCGTGACGCTCCCGATCCCCCCTTTGCTCACCCTTGAGAATCCCCGCCGCCAAGAGCTTTGCCGCCGCCGTTTGCCGTCTTCGCCGCCGCAGCGCCGGGGGCAAAACGAACGCGAGGTATTCGCCTGCGGCATTGAGGTAGTAGCTGCTCGCAAACGCGATCTGGTCGAGGAGCGCTGCGTCGAGCGGCGGCCAGTCGCTCCACACCTCGGCGATCGGTTTGAGGCGCGCGGGGTCGACCTCGGGGGTGACGTCGAGCGCCCAGACCACCCCCAAAAGGAGCCGTTTTCCCAAAGGGACGCGCACGAGCTGGCCGCGCTCGAGCCTCCCCTCTTGCGGCGCGGTGTAGTCGAAGAGTGCTCGCCCCGCTTGCGGGAGAAGCACCCGAACCACTCGCTCAGCCATCAGCAGCCGCTACGCGCTGTGGTAGCGCCTACTTTCGCTCTGCACCGTTTCGACCAAGACCGCAACATGCTCAGGCGGGGTATGTTGGGAGATCCCATGGCCCAAGTTGAAGACGTGGCCGCTTCCCGGCCCGAACGCGTCGAGAATCGCGCGCGCCTCACGGACCACCGCGTCGGGGGTCGCCAAGAGCACCGCCGGGTCCATGTTCCCCTGGAGGGCCACCCGGTCGCCCACCTGCCGGCGCGCCCGACCGATGTCGACCGTCCAGTCGAGACCGACCGCATCAGCCCCACACGCGGCAATTCTCTCGAGCCACACGCCTCCGCCCTTCACGAAGACGATCACCGGAACGCGCCGCCCGCGTGCCGTGCGCGTGAGCTGCGCGCAGACCCGCTCGAGATAAGCAAGCGAGAACTCGGCAAAACCCTTTTCGCTCAGCACCCCGCCCCACGAATCGAAAATCATCACCGCGTCGGCACCCGCGGCAATCTGAGCGTTCAGGTAGTGCACCACCGCTTCGGTGTTCACCGTGAGGATCCGATGGAGGAGCTCGGGGCGGGCGTAGAGCATCCGCTTCACCTCGTGGTAGTCGCTGCTCGACCCCCCTTCGACCATGTAGCACGCGAGCGTCCACGGGCTCCCGGAGAAACCGATGAGTGGGATCTCATCGGCAAGCGCCTGCTTGATCTGCCGCACCGCATCAAGGACGTAGCGCAGCTCCACCTCGGGGTCGGGCGCGGCGAGGTTGCGGATCGCCCACTCCTCGCGCAGCGGCCGCTCGAATTTCGGCCCCTCCCCTTCGGCAAAGTAGAGCCCAAGCCCCATCGCGTCGGGGACGGTCAGGATGTCGGAGAAGAGGATCGCCGCGTCCAAGCCAAAGCGCGCAATCGGCTGCAGGGTCACCTCGACGCAAAGCTCGGGGGTGCGGCACAGGTCGAGAAAGCTCCCGGCCCGCTCCCGTGTCTGGCGATATTCGGGGAGATACCGCCCCGCTTGCCGCATCAGCCAGATCGGAGTTCGGTCGACCGGTTCACGCAGGAGCGCCCGCAGCAGGCGGTCGTTTTTGAGCATCGTCTTGTCTCAGGGTTTGCCGTTCGCGCAAGCATACCACACCCCCCACGCGATCACCGCCGCCAGAACGCCGGTGTCAGGACCACCAAAAAGGTGAAGATCTCCAACCGTCCCAGTACCATCGTGAAGGTGAGAAGCAGCGTCTGCGTTTCATTCAACCAACCGTAGTTCGCCGCCGGCCCCACCGCGCCGAGGCCCGGCCCAGTGTTGTTGATGCACGTCACCACCGCCGAAAAGGCGGTGATCACGTCCAACCCGGAGGCGGAGAGAAGCAGCGTAAGGGAGACGATCGACACCATGTAGAGGAACGAAAAGCCGAGCACCGCGAAGACGACCCGATTGTCGATCGTCGTCTCGCCCACCCGCAGCGGCACCACCGCGTTGGGGTGGATCGCCCGGACCACCTCGCGATAGATCTGCTTGTAGAGGATGATCGCCCGCATCATTTTGATCCCGCCGCCTGTGGACCCCGCACAGGCGGTGAAACTGCACAAAAAGAGGAGCCAGAGCTGGGCAAACATCGGCCACAGTCCAAAGTCGGTCGTCGCCAAGCCAAGCGACGTGGCCATCGACACGACGTGAAAGGTGGTGTCGCGCAATGCCCGCCAGAAGTCGCTGTAGGCATTTTCGGCGGTGAGGTAGAGGGCAAGGCCGACGCTGCTCACCACCAGCACCCCAAGATAGTAAGGCAGCTCCGGATCGCGCGTGTAGGGTCTGGCGGAGCGACGCATGAGCGCCAGGTAGTGGGTCGCCCAGTTGAATCCTGCAAGCGTGGCAAAGAGGATCGCGATCGCCTCGAGGAGGGGGCTGTTGAAATAGCCGAACGAGGCGTCGTGGCTCGAAAATCCCCCCAGCCCCATCACCGAAAAGGCGTGGATCACCGCATCCTCAACTTCCATCCCACCGAGCGCGAAAGCGGCCATGCAGAGGAGCGTCATCCCGGAATAGGTGAGCCACAAC
>NZ_BAAHXE010000027.1:0-31472 GCF_054657095.1 Hydrogenophilus islandicus
AATTTCAAAAAAGCCACCGCAAGGTGGCTTTTTTGCGCTCTACGCTCTTCTCATCGAGTCAAAAAACTCAGCGTTGTTCTTCGTCGCTTTGATCTTGTCGAGCAAAAACTCGGTCGCTTCAAGGTCGTCCATCCCGTAGAGGAGTTTGCGCAACACCCAGACCTTCGGCAGCACCGAAGGGTCGAGCAGAAGCTCCTCGCGGCGGGTCCCAGAACGGTTCACGTTGATCGCCGGATAGACCCGTTTCTCAGCCATCCGCCGATCGAGGTGGAGCTCCATGTTGCCGGTTCCTTTGAACTCCTCGTAGATGACGTCGTCCATCCGGCTGCCGGTGTCAATCAGCGCGGTCGCGATGATGGTGAGACTTCCCCCCTCTTCAATGTTGCGCGCCGCACCAAAAAAGCGCTTCGGTTTTTGGAGCGCATTGGCGTCAACCCCGCCCGTGAGGACTTTCCCCGAAGCGGGGACGACGGTATTGTAGGCACGCGCAAGGCGCGTGAGCGAGTCGAGCAGAATCACGACATCCTTCTTGTGTTCGGTGAGGCGCTTCGCTTTCTCGATCACCATTTCGGCCACCTGGACGTGGCGGGTTGCGGGCTCGTCGAAGGTCGAGGCGATCACTTCGCCCCGCACCGAACGCTGCATCTCGGTGACCTCCTCAGGCCGTTCGTCAATGAGCAGCACCATCAGAACCGCGTCGGGGTGGTTCGCGGCAATCGCGTGCGCGATGTGTTGCAGCATTACCGTCTTGCCGCTCTTCGGCGGAGCGACGATCAGCCCCCGTTGCCCTTTGCCGATCGGGGCGATGATGTCGATGAGCCGCCCTGTGAGGTTCTCTTCGCTGCGGATGTCGCGTTCCAGGCGAAAGGGTTCGTTGGGGTGAAGCGGCGTGAGGTTCTCAAAGAGGATTTTGCTTTTACAGACCTCAGGGGGGTCGCCGTTGATGTTGTCGATCTTGGTGAGGGCAAAGTAGCGCTCGCTCTCTTTCGGCGTGCGGATCTCCCCTTCGATCGTGTCGCCGGTGTGCAGGTTGTAGCGGCGGATCTGCGACGGGGAGACGTAGATGTCGTCTGGGCTCGAGAGGTAGGAGGTGTCAGGGGAGCGCAAGAAACCGAAGCCGTCTGGGAGGATCTCGAGCACGCCTCCACCGTAGATCGGTTCGCCGCGTTTTGCGCGTTGTTTGAGAATCGCAAAGACCAGTTCGTGTTTGCGCAACCGGTTGGCGTTCTCAATTCCGTGGTCGTTGGCAATCGCCAGGAGTTGGCTGACGTGCAGGGTTTTGAGTTCAGAAAGATGCATGATTCGCGCGCTATCGTCCAATACCGAAAGATGCCCGTTGGACCAACGGGCGACTGTTCAAGAGCAGGGGGAATGAATGGGGTCACCCAGAGGATTCTGGGTGACCAGATGATCAGAGGTGGCTATCGATGAACGCGGTGAGCTGCGATTTGGAAAGCGCCCCGACGCGTGTGGCGACAACATTGCCGTTTTTGAAGAGCATCAACGTCGGAATCCCACGAACACCGAATTTACTGGGGGTTTCCGGGTTGTCGTCGATGTTCAGCTTGCACACCTTGAGTTTGCCCGCGTAGGCGTCGGCCACTTCGTCCAGGATCGGAGCGATCATCTTGCACGGTCCGCACCACTCCGCCCAAAAATCGAGAAGCACTGGGAGCTCGGACTTGACCACCTCCTGATCAAAGGTGGCGTCACTCACATGATGGATGTGTTCGCTCATGAGAAGCTTAGTTCCAAAAAAGGGTGCAAATACGATACGTCAGGCGAGCCCCTTTGTCAATGGCCTTATGCCTTTTTTCCCATTGATCCGGGCGCGAAGTGTGGCATGATGTGCACACCTCACTCTATAGGAGCGTGCGATGACTTACGTGGTAACCGAAGCCTGCATCCGGTGCAAATATACCGATTGTGTCGATGTCTGCCCGGTCGATTGCTTTCGCGAAGGACCGAACTTTTTGGTGATCGATCCCGACGAGTGTATCGACTGCTCGCTGTGTGTGCCCGAGTGTCCGGTGGAAGCGATCTACGCCGAAGATGATGTGCCGGAGGATCAGCGCGACTTCATTGCGCTCAACGCTGAGCTCGCTAAGATCTGGCCGCCGATCGTTGAACGCAAGGAGCCACTTCCCGATGCCGACAAGTGGGCGCAAGTGAAAGAGAAAAGAGACCTGTTGCAGAGATAATGCGATTCGATTATAATGGTTCAAACGTTCGTTTGAACCTTCTGATCTGGAGAAGGTGATGAAAGTACGGGAAATATTGACGGTCAAAGGGAATGCGCTCTTCACCGTGTCGCCCGCAGCCACCCTGAAAGAGGTGGTGGCGACGATGGTGGCGGAGGACATCGGCTCTTTGGTCGTTTTCGGCGAAGGGCGGCTCGTGGGTCTCGTCACTTTCCGCGAGGTTTTGCGCGCGGTGGCGGCGGCTGGTAGCGCTTGGGAATCGATTGCTGTCCGCGATGTGATGTTGACCGAGCCGATCACCGTGACGCCGGAGATCGAGGTGGAAGCGTTGCGGGAGCGCATGGTCTCTGTCCATCAGCGCTACTTCCCCGTGATGGAGAACGAGACACTCCTTGGTGTCCTCTCTTTTCATGATGTGGCCAAGGCCGTGTTGGAAGAGCAGAGTTTTGAGAATCGGGCGCTCAAGGCGTTCATTCAAGGAATCCAGAACCTAGACGAGCCGACCTGATCTCTTCTACGGGGCAGGAGCGCTCGTCGGGCGTCTGGGTGGTGGGTACTTTTGTGGAGGAGTGGTCCATGGAGCGAATTTGGCTCAAAAGTTATCCTGAAGGCGTTCCTGCCGAAATCGGGCCTTTGGCCTACCGTTCTTTAGGTGATCTTTTTGCCCAGTCGGTTGCCCGTTATCCCGAGCGGCCAGCGGTCGCGTGCATGGGGCGGGTGTTGACCTACCGTGAGCTCGACGGCTACGCGCGCGACTTTGCTGCTTATCTCCAGCAGGTCTTGAAGCTCCCCAAAGGGGCGCGAGTGGCGTTGATGATGCCCAATGTCCCGCAGTACATGATCGCTTTGTTTGGCGCATTGCGCGCGGGGTACGTGGTGGTGAACGTCAATCCCCTCTACACGCCGCGGGAGCTCGAGCACCAGATGAACGACTCCGGGGCGGAGGCGATTGTCATTCTGGAAAATTTCGCCCATACGCTCGAAGAGGCGATCCGTCATGGGGTTCGGCTCCGCAACGTGGTGGTCACTTCTCTGGGGGATCTCTTCCCTGGGGTCAAAGGGATCATCACCAACTTGGTCGTACGCCACGTCAAGAAGATGGTGCCGAAATGGCACATTCCTCAGGCGGTTCGCTGGCAGCAAGCGCTTGCTGCGGGGGCGAAGCAGAACCTGCAACCGGTCGAAGTGGGGCACGACGATATCGCTTTTTTGCAATACACGGGCGGAACTACTGGTGTCGCGAAAGGGGCGGTGCTCCTTCATCGCAACATTTTGGCGAACGTCGCCCAGGCGACCGCGTGGATTCGAAGCGCAGTCAAAGAGGGTGAAGAGGTGGTCATCACCGCGTTGCCGCTCTACCACATCTTTGCTTTGACCGCCAACTGCATGACCTTCACCGCGTTGGGGGGTCTCAATGTTCTGATTCCCAACCCCCGTGACATTCCCGGCTTTGTCCAAGAGCTGAGACGCTGGCGATTTACGGTGATGACCGGGGTCAATACCCTCTTCAATGCCCTTTTGAACAACCCCGATTTTGCCAAACTCGACTTTTCGGCATTCAAGGTGACACTCGGGGGCGGGATGGCGGTGCAGGAGGCCGTGGCAAAACGGTGGAAGCAGGTGACCGGTAAGCCCCTTCTTGAGGCGTATGGGTTGACGGAGACCTCGCCTGCGGTGACGATCAACCCTGTGACCCTGCAAGACTATAACCATTCGATTGGCCTGCCGCTCCCTTCGACCGAAATTTCGATCCGCTCCGATCGCGGTGTGGAGCTTCCCATCGGGGCGGAGGGGGAGCTGTGCGTCCGGGGGCCGCAGGTGATGAAAGAGTACTGGAATCGCCCCGACGAGACAGCCAAAGTCTTCACCGAAGACGGTTTTCTGCGCACGGGCGATGTGGCGAAAATCGACGAGAACGGGTTTATCTACCTGGTTGATCGCAAAAAGGACATGATCCTCGTCTCTGGGTTCAACGTCTATCCGAATGAAGTGGAGGATGTGATCGCGCTGCACCCGGGGGTGCTTGAGGTGGCGGTCGTTGGGGTGCCCGACGAAAAGAGTGGCGAGGCGGTGAAAGCCTTTGTGGTCAAAAAAGATCCGGCGCTCACCGAGGCGGAGATCATCGCGTGGTGCCGGGAACGGCTCACCGGATACAAGGTGCCGAAGCGGGTCGAATTCCGCGACGAGTTGCCAAAGACTAACGTTGGGAAGATTCTCCGGCGGGCGTTGCGCGAAAAGCGGGCGGAAAAGAGTGCCACGTAGGGGGGCGTTCTAGCCCGGCGGAGTTTGAGACTGCGGGCGGTGTGGCGGTGTGGGGTTTTCCCTACTGGTCACGCCGCCCGTTTTCTTTTATAGTTTGATCACCCAACAGGTGTTGGGTTGGTCAAACCCATGGAGGATTGGTGATGCACAAGAAAACGCTTTTGGCGGCGGTTGGTGCCGCTTTGACTCTGGGTGTGGCGTTACCGACGCAAGCGGGCGAAACCCTCAACGCCATCAAGGCACGAGGTGAGATCCGCTGCGGGGTGAGCGACGGGTTGCCTGGTTTCTCCTTCACCGACGAGAAAGGGGTGGTGCGCGGGATCGACGCCGATTTTTGCCGTGCGCTTGCCGCTGCGGTCTTTGGCGACGCGAACAAGGTGAAATTTACGCCGCTCACTGCGAAAGAGCGTTTCACGGCGCTGCAATCGGGTGAGATCGACGTCCTGAGCCGCAACACCACCTGGACGATGTCGCGCGACACCGGCATGGGGATGGTCTTCCCTGCAGCGGTGGTCTATTACGATGGTCAGGGGTTCCTGGTGAACAAGAAACTCGGGGTGAAGAGCGCCAAAGAGCTTGACGGGGCGACCGTCTGCATCCAGGCGGGGACTACCACCGAGCTCAACTTGTCCGACTACTTCCGCGCCAACAAGATGCGTTATACGCCGATTACCTACGACAAGTCGGATGAGTCGGCGAAGGGGCTGGAAGCGGGCCGGTGCGATGTGCTTACCTCCGACCAGTCGCAACTCTACGCCCAGCGGATCAAGATGGCGAACCCTGACCAGTATGCCGTGCTTCCTGAGGTGATCTCGAAGGAGCCTCTTGGCCCCGTGGTTCGCCCGGGTGACCACGAGTGGTTCAGCATCGTGCGCTGGACCCACTACGCGATGCTCACCGCTGAAGAGTTGGGGGTGACGTCGAAGAATGTCACTGAGATGAAGCAGTCGACCAACCCGGAGGTGCGGCGGTTGCTGGGCGTCGACAACGACTTTGGTAAGCCGATCGGTTTGCCGCAGGATTGGGCCTTCCAGGTGATCAAGCAGGTGGGAAATTACGGCGAATCGTTCGAGCGTAACGTCGGCATGGGGAGCCCGCTCAAGATTGCTCGCGGACTCAACGCGCTGTGGAAAGATGGCGGCTTGCAATACGCTCCTCCCATCCGTTGATCGCGCGTCGAGCCTTCCGCTTTGAAGACGCAAACCCCCTGCTCGGAAAGGGGCGGGGGGTTTATTCCTATACAACGCCGTGAGATCGGCCATGAAACAATTTCGTCAAGCGCTCACCTCCTGGCTTTATGACCCCAAAGTGCGTGGGATCGTTGCCCAAGTCGCAACGATTGTGCTGCTCCTTCTCATTGTGGGGTGGCTTGCGCACAACGCGGTGGTGAACCTCGCGGCACGAGGGATCGCTTCGGGGTTTGGGTTTCTCAGCGATCCAGCAGGTTTCGGCATCCTCTTCTCGTTGATCCCCTACCAGGAATCGGACACCTACGCGCGGGTTTTTCTCATTGGCTTACTGAATACACTGTTGGTTTCGGCCCTGGGGATCGTTGCCGCGACGATCCTGGGTTTCATTCTGGGCGTGGCGAGGCTCTCCAAAAATGCGCTCGTCTCCGCGTTGGCCGCGGTCTATATCGAGACGGTGCGCAACATTCCGCCGCTGCTGCAGATCTTCTTCTGGTATTTTGCGGTTCTGCGTGCGATGCCGGCACCGCGTCAGAGCCACGCCTGGTTCGACGCCATTTTCCTCAATATCCGCGGACTCTATCTGCCGCGCCCGATTCCCGCTGACGGCGTGGTGCCTTTTCTCGTTGCCGTAGGGGTTGCGCTGCTGCTCTGGTGGGTGATCGCCCGCTGGGCGAAACGGCGACAAGAGGCAACGGGTCAGCCCTTTCCGGTATTGGGGAGCGGGTTGGGGTTGCTCTTTCTTCTTCCCGCTCTTGCCTGGGCGCTCTTCGGTGCTCCGTTTACGTGGGAGATCCCTGAACTGCGGGGGTTCAATTTTGTCGGCGGTTGGGTGATGATCCCGGAGCTGGTTGCGCTCTGGTTGGCGCTATCGATCTACACCTCCGCGTTTATTGCTGAGATTGTGCGCGCAGGGATCTTGGCGGTTCCGCACGGCCAAACCGAAGCGGCGATGGCGCTGGGGCTTACCGGCGGACAGCGGCTGCGCCTGGTGATTCTTCCTCAGGCGATGCGGGTGATCATCCCGCCGCTTACGAGCCAGTACCTCAACCTCACGAAGAACTCGTCGCTCGCCGCTGCGATCGGTTACCCCGATCTCGTGGGGCTCTTTGCCGGCACAGTGCTCAACCAGACGGGTCAAGCGATTGAGACGATTGCGCTGGCGATGGCGGTCTATCTCTCGATCAGCGTCACCATTTCGCTCTTCATGAACTGGTACAACAAGCGGATGGCGCTCGTCGAGCGGTAAAGGGAGACTTTCATGGCACACGAAACCGCTTCCGTGATGCACCCCCCTAAGGTGGCTTTTTCCTTTCTTGCGTGGATGCGCGAACACCTCTTCTCGGGGGTGTGGAATACGCTCTTGACGCTCCTGACCCTCTACCTCTTGTGGCGATTGGTGCCGCCGGTGATCGAGTGGGCGTTTGTCCATGCCACCTGGAGCGGGACCACACGAAACGATTGCACTTCCGGTGGGGCCTGCTGGGTCTTCATCGCGCAGCGCTTCGCGCAATTTATGTACGGCTTCTATCCAGAGTCCCTCCGCTGGCGCGTCGATACCGCTGGAATCCTTGCGCTCCTCTGGGGCGGTCCGCTTCTTTTCCGCCGTTTTCCCTTCAAGCGCGCCTTGGGCTTGAGCTTCTTGCTGGGTTACCCGTTGGTGGCCTGGTGGTTGCTCTACGGCGGCGACCTCTTCGGCATGACCACCGTTCCGACCGATCAGTGGGGCGGGTTGATGCTCACCTTGGTGATTGCGGCTGTGGGTATTGCCGGTGCGATGCCGCTCGGAATTCTTCTGGCGCTGGGACGTCGTTCTGGGCTACCGGTGATTCAAGCCGTGTCGATTGCCTTTATCGAATTCTGGCGAGGCGTGCCGCTGATTTCGGTGCTCTTCATGTCGTCGGTGATGTTGCCGCTCTTTTTGCCGGAGGGGATGAACTTCGACAAGTTGGTGCGGGCGCTCATCGCGGTTGTCCTCTTTCAGTCTGCCTATCTTGCTGAAGTGGTCCGCGGTGGCTTGCAAGCGATCCCCAAAGGGCAGTATGAGGCGGCGCAAGCGCTTGGCCTCTCCTATTGGCAGATGATGGGGCTTGTGGTCTTGCCCCAGGCGCTGAAGCTGGTGATCCCCGGCATCGTCAATACCTTCATCGCTCTGTTCAAAGATACGAGCTTGGTGATCATCATCGGTCTTTCCGATTTCTTCATGATGGTGCACCGCGCAACCGTCGATCCGGCGTGGCTCGGTTTTGCCACTGAGGCGTATGTCTTTGCCGCTACTGTCTATTGGCTCTTCTGCTTTGGGATGTCGCGCTATTCGATTGCTCTGGAAAAACGGCTCAATACGACCCGCCGTCGCTAACCGTAGAGGATATGAGGACTGGACCGATGAATCAAACTGTTGCAGAGGGTACGGCAACCCGTGTGGCGTCACACAAAACGGCTGAGACGATGATCGTGATGGAGCATGTGAATAAGTGGTATGGGGAGTTTCACGTGCTCAAGGATATCAACCTGACGGTGAGTCGGGGTGAGCGGATCGTGCTCTGCGGCCCGTCGGGTTCCGGGAAGTCGACGACGATTCGCTGCATCAATCGGCTGGAGGCACACCAAAGCGGCCGCATTGTCGTCGATGGGATCGAGCTTTCGGACGATGTGCGTCAGATCGAGGCGATCCGTAAAGAGGTGGGCATGGTCTTTCAGCACTTCAACCTTTTTCCTCACCTCACGGTTCTCGAGAACTGCACCCTTGCGCCGATCTGGGTCAAAAAGATGCCAAAAAAGGCGGCCGAAGAGATCGCGATGCACTTTTTGGAGCGGGTGCGTATTCCCGATCAGGCGCACAAGTACCCGGGGCAGCTCTCTGGCGGACAGCAGCAACGGGTGGCGATTGCGCGGGCGCTGTGCATGAAGCCGAAGGTGATGCTCTTTGACGAACCCACTTCAGCGCTCGACCCCGAAATGGTGAAGGAGGTGCTCGACACGATGATCGAGCTCGCGGAGGAGGGGATGACGATGCTCTGCGTCACCCATGAGATGGGTTTCGCTCGTACCGTTGCCGACCGGGTGATCTTCATGGATAAAGGGGAGATCATCGAGGAGGCTCCCCCGGAGGTTTTCTTCACCAGCCCGAAAAACGAACGGACGAAACAGTTCTTGGGGCAGATCCTCAATCATTGATCGGTCACGGGGTAAATCAGGCAATCAAGCCCTTCTCGTTGTAAGAGAAGGGCTTTATTTATTGTATGGACGTTCGCGCGCGAGCGGGCTTTGTCGTTGATGGTGCCGGGGAGGGGACTCGAACCCCCAAGGCAAGAGCTTGCCGGCGGATTTTAAGTCCGCTGTGTTTACCTATTTCACCACCCCGGCAAGGGAGAGCGGAACGCCATTATACGATACGCTCAGCCCCGGTTGCTTTGCATTCCCTTTTGTGGTGAAATTATGAACTGTTAGTCATTATCTGGGACGGGGCGATGCCAGATCATAGTGGAGCGCGCTTTGCAGCTGCCGAAGAGCGTTCGGTCAAAAAGCGCCGGCGGCGAAAAGAGGCGCGACCGCAGGAGCTCCTAGATGCGGCGATGGCGCTCTTTATCGAACGGGGGTACGCGGCAACGCGCCTTGAAGATGTGGCGCGGCGCGCCGGTGTGGTCAAAGGGACGATCTACCTCTATTACGCCGATAAGCTCGCGCTCTTTACCGCGGTGGTTGAGCAGGTGATTGCCCCCTTGATCGGTGAGGATGAGCGGTGGCTGGTCGAGGGGGTTCCGGCAGAGGCGCCCCCGTTTGAGCGGCTGTGGTTGCTGCTCAAGCGTTGGGGGGAGCGCCTCTTTCATACCCCCCTTGGGGGGTTGGCGAAACTGGTGATGAGCGAGGCGCGCAATTTTCCCGAGATGGCGGCAGTCTATCACGGGCGGGTGATCCATCCGGCGATGGCGCTCGTTGCGCGCATCATCGTCGATGGTCAAGCTCAAGGGGCGTTTGCTGCGGCGCTCGATCCGCAAGTGGTGGCGCGACTGGTGGTCGCGCCGCTGCTGCAGCGCTCCTTGTGGCTCTCTTCCTTTTCGTTGGTCTGCCGTGAAGCGGCCGAGGCGTCTGACGAGGCGGCCTTTTGGGCGAACTACCGGCGGGTTTTGGCAAATGGCTTACTCCTCAGTGGAGAGGAACGATGAACCATTGGCGTTGGGCGATCGTCGCGATGGTGAGCGCTTGTGCGGTGGTGGGGGCAGAGGCTCAAGAGCACGCTCCGACGTTCGTGTTACCGGTAGCCGAGGTGCAACCCGCCGAGGTGCCGCAGCGTTTTTTCGCGGCGACCGTTCGGGCGCGCTATGAGGCGGCCGTCGCGTTTGAGGCGTCGGGACGGCTCTTGACTCGGGCAAAGGAGGCGGGGTCGGTCGTGAAGCGCGGGGAGGTTTTGGCGCAGCTCGACACGAGCGACCTTCAGGCGGCGCTCGAGGCGGCGCAGGCGCAAGCCGAGCAGGCGAAAGCGCAGTGGGTGCTTGCGAGTAGCGAACGGCGGCGGACGGAGGCGCTCTTTGCGCGCGGGTTTGTCGGGGCGCAGCAGCTCGACCGGGCTAAAGCGGGTGAGGAGGCGGCCAAGAGGGCGTGGGAAGCGGCATCGGCGCAGGTGACCAGTCGTCGCTTGATGGTGGCGCACGGCACACTCAAGGCGCCGCAGGATGGGGTGGTGGTGCAGTGGTTGGTCGAACCGGGACAGGTGGTGGCTGCTGGCCAACCCGCGGTGCGGATCGCGCTGGGGGCGGAGCGCGAGCTTGAGGTGGCCCTTCCCGAATCCCTTGCGGCGGCTCCTCAGAAAGGGGTGGCCGAGTCGCCAGACGGCAGGCGTTTTGTGCTGCTGTGGCGCGAGCAGGAGGGGGCGGTCGATCCCATCTCGCGCACCCTTCGCGCCCGTTACCGTTTTGCCGAGGGGACGCCCAAGGAGCGGCCGCCGATTCTGGGCGAGGTGTGGCGCGTTTCTTTTACCCCGGAGGATTCCCGTTCGGTCACCGCTTGGCGGGTGCCCGCGGCAGCGCTCGATGAGCGGGGAGACGGGGCACGGGTGTGGCGGTTGGCGCGCGACGGCACGGTGACGCCGGTTGCGGTGACGGTGGAGCGCTACGGACAGAGTGACGCGGTGGTGCAAGGGCCGCTCGCATTGGGTGAGCGGATCGTCGCGGGGGGGACCCATCGCTTGGTTGCGGGTGCCAAGGTGGAGGCGCGCTAGATGGCTTTCCCCAACCTCTCCTCGCTTGCGGTGCGCGAGCGTGCCGTGACGCTCTTTTTCTTGGTCCTTGCTCTGTTGGGCGGTGCGTTTGCTTTTCTCCAGTTGGGACGAGCTGAAGACCCGGCTTTTACGGTGCGGGTGCTGATGGTCTCGGCGGTGTGGCCTGGGGCGACTGCGGAGGAGGTCGAGGAGCAGATCACCAAGCGCCTCGAGAAGCGGTTGCAGGAGGTGCCGAACCTCTACCGGCTGGATGCGACGGTGCGGCCAGGTCGGACCGATATCAAGGTGGAGTTTCACGATTACGTTCCGGAGCGGGAGCTCGCGCAGCACTTCTATGAGGTGCGTAAGCGGATGTGGGATGAGGCGCGGTCGCTCCCTGCCGGAGCGATTGGTCCGATCGTCAACGACGACTTTTCCGACGTCTATTTTGCCCTTCTCGCCCTCACGGGGCCAAGTAAAACCCACCGGGAGCTGGTCGCGATCGGTGAAGCGATTCGCGACCGCTTGAACCGACTCCCCGGAGTGCACAAAGCGCAGATTCTTGGCGAGCGGCCGCAGACGGTCTATCTCGAGTTCGATTGGCCGCGGCTGCAACGCTTGGGGGTGACGCCGTTACAGGTGATGCAGGCGGTGAGCGCCTATAACCAGGTGGGGCCCGCGGGCTTTGTCGAAACCGAGGCGGCGCGGCTCTATCTCCGTTTGCCGGAGGCCAACCTCGAGGCGCTCGAGCGGTTGGCGTCGTTGCCGCTCAAGATTGGCGACCGGGTGTTGCCATTGGGGGAAGTGGCACGGATCCGCTTAACGGAGGAGGATCCGCCAAGTTATCTCGTGCGGTCGCGCGGTGACGATGCGCTGCTCCTCGGCGTGGTGATGCAGCGCGGCGCCAATGGCCTTGCGTTGGGGCAGGCGCTCGAGGCGTTTCTGGCCGCGGAGCAGCAACGCCTACCGGAAGGGGTGGCGCTCACCCTACTCACCAATCAGGCGGAGGCGATTTCGGCGGCGGTGGACCGCTTCCAGCTGAAGTTCTTCATGGCGGTGGGGGTGGTGACGCTCGTGACCCTGGCCGCGCTCGGGTGGCGCGCCGGCGTGGTGACGGCGATCGCGATTCCGTTGACGCTTGGCGTCGTCTTTATGATTATGCTCGCGCGGGGGATCAGCCTTGATCGGGTCTCTCTGGGGGCGCTCATCTTGGCGTTGGGGCTGTTGGTCGATGACGCGATCATCGTGATCGAGATGATGGTGGTGAAGCTCGAAGAGGGGTGGGGCCGGGCCCACGCGGCCACCCACGCGTGGCACGCGACCGCAGCGCCGATGCTCTTTGGGACGCTGGTGACCGCTGCCGGATTCCTGCCGATCGGTTTTGCCAAGTCGGGGGTGGGGGAGTACGCGGGGAACATCTTCTGGGTTCTGGCTTTTGCGTTGATCGTTTCGTGGTTTGTCGCGGTGCTCTTCACCCCCTATTTGGGATTCAATCTCCTGCCCCACTACCAGAAGGTCGAGGGGGGGATCGATGCCCTCTATGCGACCCCGGGTTACCAGCGGCTGCGCCGGTTGATCCAGGGGTGCGTCCGCTACCGGAAGAGTGTTGTCGCTGTCACGGTGGCGATCCTGATTCTTGCGGGGGTGGGGATGGCTAAGGGGGTGGCGAAGCAGTTTTTCCCCAGCTCAGATCGCCCCGAGGTGCTCGTCGATATCCAGATGCCCGCCGGAACCAGCATTGCGAAAACCGATGAGGTGACGCGCCGGATCGAGGCGCTCCTGGCGCCCTTGCCGGAGGTGCGGTCGATGATGGCCCACGTCGGCCGGGGTGCCCCCCGCTTCTTCATCTCGGCAAGTCCCGAGCCACCCGATACCGCTTTTGCGAAGATCGTTGCGGTCGCGCGTAACGTCGAAGCACGGGAGCGGGTGATCGCGGTGCTCGAAGAGGCGGTGCGGCGCGGCGATTTTGCAGAGGCGCGGGTGCGGGTCCACCGCCTGCTCTACGGTCCGCCAGTACCGTGGCCAGTGGAGTTGCGCGTGATGGGGCCGGATCTCAATGAAGTGCGACGGATTTCCCACGAGGTGCGGGCGGTGATGGCGCAAAACCCCCATGTGGTGGACCCTCATCTCGCCTATGATGAACGGACGCCGGTGGTGACACTCCATTTTCTTCCCGAACGGTTGGCGAGCTACGGCCTGACGCCGCTTGACGTCAAACAGCAGCTGCAGCTTGCGCTTTCGGGGGTGCCGGTGACGGAACTGCGCCGCGGCGATCGCACGGTGCAGTTGATCGCCCGCGGAGGGAACGGGTGGCTTGCGGACCCGAGTGCGCTCGAGACGATCGAGATCCGTACGGCATCGGGGGAGCGGGTACCGCTCCTTGCGGTGGTGCGCTGGGAGGTCACTTTCGAAGACCAGGTGATCAAGCGGTACAACCGCGAGCGCTATATCACGGTGCAGAGCGAGGTCGTTGGGGCGCAGCCGCCTGATGTCACCCGGGCGATCTGGGCGGCGATCGCCCCGATTCGCGACGTCCTTCCTCCAGGGTACCATATCGAAATCGGCGGAACGGTAGAGGCCTCTGGCAAAGCCGACGCGTCGATCCAGAAGCTGCAGCCGGTGATGGTCGCGGTGATGCTCATCTTCATCATGTTGCAGATGCGTGAGTTTGCGGGTACCTTCATGACGGTGGCCACCGCCCCGCTGGGGCTGATCGGCGCGACCGCGGCGCTTCTCATTACCCAGAAGCCGTTTGGTTTTATCGCGTTGCTGGGGTTGATTGGGCTCGCGGGGATTTTGATGCGCAATACGCTCATTCTCACCCAGCAGGTGCGCGATTTTCAGGAGCAGGGGTGGGCGGCTGCTGAGGCGGTCGTTGAAGCGGCGGTGCGGCGCGCCCGGCCGGTGGTCCTCACGGCGCTCGCCGCGGCGTTGGCTTTTCTGCCGCTTGCGACCGATACCTTCTGGGGGCCTTTGGCGATTGTCCTGATTGGGGGGGTAGTCGTCGGGACCGCGATTACACTGCTCTTTGTTCCGGCGCTCTACGCGCTCTGGTATCGTCTGCCGCACACGCTCGGGGTATAATGTCTATTATCAGTTCCTAATAAATCGGGGGGCACCATGGATTGGGAAAAGGCGCGTTTCAACATGGTCGAACAACAAGTGCGGACTTGGGAGGTGTTCGATCTTCGGGTGCTTGAGACTTTGATGGCGGTGCGGCGCGAACAGTTTGTTCCGCAAGCCTATCGCCCACTCGCGTTTGCTGACGTCGAGATTCCGTTGCCTGAGGGGGAGCGGATGTTGCGTCCGGTGGTTGAGGCCAAAGCGTTGCAGGCGTTGATGGTGGCGCCGAACGAGCGGATTCTCGAGGTGGGCACCGGCTCGGGTTTCTTCGCCGCCTGTTTGGCCCATCTGGGGGGTGAAGTGGTGAGCGTTGAGCGCAAAGGGGCTTTGGCCGAGTATGCCGCAGCCGCTTTGCGTCGTGAAGGGGTGCGCAACGTCGAGGTCTTGGTGGGGGATGGGCTCGTAGCTGACGATCGCGCCCCCTGGTGGCAAAAGGGGCCGTACGATGTGATCGTCCTCTCAGGCGGCGTCACGGAGCTTCCGCGCGGGCTCCTCTCTCATCTCAAGGTGGGCGGACGGTTGTTGGCGTTCGTGGGGCGTGCCCCGGTGATGGAAGCGGTCCGCATTGTCTCCCCGGCACCGGGCGCTTATCGCGAAGAGGGGATTTTTGAGACGGTCGTCCCGATGCTCGTCGAACCGACCGAACGGCCGTTGCCGCAAGCAGCGTAAGGGGGCGTGATGGCATACGGAATTCCTGAGTGGACGGTCGCTGAGCTGCAGGCGGCGTTTCAGAATGCGGACGACTCCCAGCGGCCCGAGGTGATCGACGTGCGTGAGGCGTGGGAGGTCGCGCAGCTCCCCTTCCCGGGGGCACGCCATCTCCCGATGCATCTCGTTCCCCTTTCGCTCGAGACGCTCCCGCGCAACCGCCCGCTCGTTGTGGTGTGTGCAAGCGGGGCGCGCAGTGGTCAGGTGGTCTCTTTTCTTCAACAGCGAGGTTTCGACTCGGTCTATAACCTCCAAGGCGGTATCGTGGCTTGGGTGCGTGAAGGGGGTACCCTGCCTACGGGTACCGAAGGAGCGTGATGATGAATGGTCGTTTATGGCGTGCGTTGCTGGCCGCAGGTCTCTTGGTGGCGGGGGGAGGCTTCGCCTATGCTGAGCAGCTCTCTGACGTCTACCACTTAGCCAGAAAGAATGATCCGGTGATCGCCGCTGCCCAGGCAGCGCGGGAGGCGGGGCTCGAGAAGCGCGAGCAGGGTCGGGCGCTGCTCCTGCCGTCGATCGGCGCGTCGGCAGACACCTTCGCCAACCGCATGGAGGTGGGGTCGTTCACCAAGCACTACAACACCAACCAGTGGGGGGTGAAGCTCACGCAACCCCTCTACCGTCCGCAAAACTGGGCGCAGGCCGAGCAGGCTGAGCTGCAATCGTCGCTGGCCGAGGTGCAGTGGCGGGATGCCGAGCAGCAGTTGGTGCTGCGGGTGGCGAAGGCGTGGTTCGATGTCCTCACCGCGCGTGCCGGGTTGCAGGCTGCCGAGGAGCTCAAAGCGGCGGCCGAAGGGCAGTTGAAGCTTGCCAAAGCGAGCTTTGAGGTCGGGACGGTGACGGTGGTCGACGTCTTTGAGGCGCAGTCGCGCTTTGATCTCGCCGAAGCGCAGGTGGTCGCGGCGCAAAATAGCGTTGCGGTCGCTGAAGAGGCGCTCGTCGCGATCACGGGCCAAGCTCCGGCGAGTTACCCGCAACTCAAAGAGGGGGTGAAGCTCCTTCCGCCTGAGCCGGCGGGGATGAAGCTTTGGGAAGAGGCGGCGCGCAGCGACAATTTGACCGTCACGCAGGCGCGCATCGCCGAGACGATCGCGAAAAAAGAGGTGGAGCGGCGTCGCGCGGGGCACCTGCCGTCGGTTGACCTCGAGGCGATGATCGGTAACCAACGGCTCTTTTCGCAAGCGCGCTTTCAGACGACCGATGTCGACGCGGCGCAGATCGGCGTGCGGGTAACGATTCCACTCTACGCGGGTGGGGCGATCAGCTCGCAAGTGCGGGAAGGGGCGGCGCTCTTGATTCAGGCTGAACGCAACCGCGAGGCGGCGGAGCGGCAGGCGGTGCTCGCGACCAAGCAGGCTTACCTCAATGTCACGAATGGCCTCACGCGGGTGAAGGCGCTCGAAGCGGCGCTTG
Organism: Hydrogenophilus islandicus; assembly: GCF_054657095.1. Lineage (NCBI taxonomy): Bacteria > Pseudomonadati > Pseudomonadota > Hydrogenophilia > Hydrogenophilales > Hydrogenophilaceae > Hydrogenophilus > Hydrogenophilus islandicus. Next base: position 16,092 of record NZ_BAAHXE010000027.1, read on the forward strand.
CTTCGTCGCTCAAGAACCTCGAGGCGACCAAAACCGGCTTTGAGGTCGGGGTGCGGATCAACCTCGACGTGTTGAACGCGCAGGCGCAGGTGGCGGATGCGCGCACGCAACTCGCGAAAGCGCGTTTCGATACGCTCTTGGCGTTGTTGCAGCTCAAGGCTGCGGCGGGACGGTTGGCGGCCGATGATCTGGCGCAGGTGGACGCGCTTTTTGAGTGACGAAACGGCTCTTGTACTCCGACGGAGCACCGCTCTCGCGCTCCACAGAGGGCGGGGTCAGAATCGGGTGCAGGAGTTCTAGGGTACGGGCCGTTGCCCCGCGGTGGGCGGCGAGAAAGAGCGCGCCGCGGGCCACATGGTCGGCGTGGAGTTCCGCACTGTGGATCAGCCGTAGCGCATAACGCAGTGCCGCTTCGGTGTCCGGGCACTGCACCAGCGCCCGCGCGCGGCGACCGGTTGCGACGAGGTCGTCGAAGTGGGCGACGTGGGGGCCGACGATCGGCGGACAGCCGGCGGCGATCGCCTCAAGCGGGTTCTGCCCGCCGAACGGTTTCCAACTGCCGCCGATGAGCGCCGCACCGGCGAGCGTATAGTAAGCGGTCATCTCCCCAAGGCTGTCGCCGAGCCAGACGTCCAGGCCGGCGTGCGGTGCCGTTTCGCTCCGCCGCGCCCAGTGGTAGCGCCGTTGGGTGAGGAGCTCGCCGACGGCGTCGCACCGCTCCGGGTGACGCGGCACAATGACAAGGAGCGGGACGCGCCACTGCGGCGGGAAGTTCTCGAGTAACCGCTCCCAGGCGTCGAGGAGCAGCCGCTCTTCGCCTTCGCGGGTGCTGGCCCAAACGATCACCGGCCGGTCGCCGAGCTCGCGACGCCAGGTGCGCCCGAGCGCGACCTTCTCGGGGTCGGGGGTCTGGTCGAACTTGAGGTTGCCGGTCACTGTCACCGTCTCAACCCCCAACTGGCGGAAGCGTTCGGCGTCGGCTGGGGTCTGGGTGGCGATCTGGGTGAGCGCGTGCCACGGGAGCGGCAAGAGCCGCTCGAGACGGCGGTAGCGGCGAAACGAGCGTTCCGAGAGCCGGGCGTTGATGAGCACGACGGGAAGCGCGTGGGCGTGGGCCACCCGCAACCAGTTGGGCCAGAGTTCCGTCTCCATGAGGAGCAGCGCGCGCGGCTGAGTCGCGGTGAGAAACGCCTCGACCCACGCTTCATGGTCGTAGGGTGCCCACGCTTGGATGACGAGCGGGTCGCTGCTCCAGGTGGTCGCTCCCGTCTCCCAGCCCGTCGGCGTCATGTGGGTGAGGAGAATCGGGGTCTGCGGATAGGTTCGGCGCAGTGCAGCGATCAGGGGTTGCGCGGCGCGGGTTTCGCCGACTGAGACGGCATGGAGCCAGATGGGGCGCTCTAAACCGTGCGGCCATGCGAGTTGCCCAAAGCGCTCGGCAATCCGCTCGCTATACCCGGGGTGGCGGGTGGCGGCAAGCTGCTCCAACCGCTTGATCAGCCACGGCTGCGCCCAGCGCCACAAGAGGTTGTAGATGTGGTAGCGTTTCACGTTTGTCAGTATAGCGCGAAGAGAAGGAAGATGTGATGGCGACGTGGGTGGTGGGTGACGTGCAGGGGTGTTGTCGTGCGCTCGAGCGGCTCCTTGCGCTCTGCCATTTTGATCCCGCTGTGGATCGCCTCTGGTTGGTGGGGGATCTGGTGAACCGCGGCCCCCAATCGCTCGAGGTGTTACGGCTGGTCACGGCATTGCCGGAGGGGTCGGTGACCGCGGTCCTTGGCAACCACGACCTCTACGCGCTGATGCGTGCTGCGGGCGTCAAGAGAAGTGCAAACGACGACACGCTCGACCCGCTCTTCGCCGCGCCCGACCGCGATCGGCTCCTCGACTGGTTGCGGGCGCGGCCGCTCCTCGTTTGGGACGAGCGGCTCGGTTGGGCGATGGCGCACGCGGGGATTCCCCCGGTGTGGGATTGGGCGACCGCTGTCGCCACAAATGCCGAGGTGGTCGCGAAGCTCGCGGGCGACTTGGGGTGGCTCAAAGAGCTCAAAGGGGGAGAGAACAAGTGGCACCCCGAAGCGACGGGGATGGCGCGGCTTCGCTATATCGTCAATGGTTTCACCCGGATGCGCTTTGTCCACGCGAAGAGCGGCGCGCTCGAACTCAAGGCCAAAGGGCCGCCGCAGCAGGCTCCGAAGGGGACGGTGCCGTGGTTTCGCTACGCCCATCGTGTTCCCCTCCCTTATCGCGTCGTCTTCGGTCACTGGTCGCTGCTGGGGTTCTACGCCGACGAGGCGGTGTTGGCGGTGGACACGAGCTGCGTCTATGGCGGGCGGCTTACTGCGGTGCGGCTCGACGATCTGGCGGTGGTGTCGGTGGCGTGTGGGGAGTGCATCACGCATTGAGGGGGTGTACAGGGGTGCGCGTTACCCCCATCGCGTTCGGGTAGAATGGAGGGCAACAGAAGAGTAGGAGTTGCGATGCTTCCGATTGCCGTTTGTGGCTCGATGGCCTACGACACGATCATGGTCTTTCACGACCGATTCCGCAACCATATCCTGCCCGACCAGATCCATATTCTGAACGTAGCGTTTCACGTTCCCGAGATGCGGCGCGAGTTTGGCGGCTGTGCCGGCAATATCGCGTATGGCCTGAAGCTGCTGGGGATGGAACCCATTATCGTTGCGACGATGGGGCAGGACGCGGGGCCTTACCTCGAGCGTTTGCGCGCGTTGGGGATGCGCGACGATGGCATCCGTATCTTTGCCGAGGAGATGACGGCACAAGCCTACATCATTACCGACCTCGACGACAACCAGATCACCGCGTTTCACCCGGGGGCGATGTTGCGTTCGCACGCGAACGCGATCGACCCCAGTTGGGGCGCGGTCTGGGGGATCGTCGCGCCGGATGGACGGGAAGGGATGATCGTTCATGCCGAGGAGTTTCACGACGCAGCGATCCCCTTTCTCTTCGACCCCGGGCAGGGGCTGCCGCTGCTCACCGGCGCCGAGCTGCTGCGCGCACTGGAACTGGCCACGGCTGCGGTGGTCAACGACTATGAGGCGAAGCTCCTTGAGGAGCGGACCGGCTTGAGTCTTGAACGACTCGCGGAGCGGCTTGAGGCGCTCATCGTGACACGCGGGGCAGAAGGGGTCGATTGTTATCACAGCGGCGCGTGCACCCGGATTCCGGCGGTGCCGGCGCGGGCAGTTGTGGACCCCACGGGGTGCGGCGACGCCTTCCGTGCGGGGCTCTTGACCGCGAAGGCGCTCGGTGCCGAGTGGGACGATGCGGTGCGGTTGGGGGCGGTGATGGGGGCGGAGAAGATCGCCACAAGCGGCGCGCAAAATTACACGCTGAGCTTTGCCGAGGCGGTCGCGCACTTGCGCCGCCACTATGGGGTTGTGGCTGAGTGGGCCATTGTATGAGGAGAGGAAATCATGAGAAGCGTCTCGTACCTGGTTGTGCTCTTGGCAGGTAGTGCGCTCTTGATGAGCGGTTGCGCGCCGAGCCTAGGGAGCAGTGCCTACGCGCGGCAGGAGGCGCGGCGGGCGATGGAGGTGAAGTACGGGGTGATCGAGGCGATCCGTCCGGTGAAAATTGAGGGCACCCAGAGTGGAGCGGGGACACTGACTGGGGCGCTCCTCGGCGGGCTTGCAGGGAACACCTTGGGCGGCGGTCGCGGACGGGTGGCGACGACGGCGGTCGGGGCGGTGGCCGGCGCTGTAGCGGGGCAGGCAGTGGAAGGCGCTGTGACCGGGAAACCTGGGATCGAGGTGACCGTGCGGCTCGATAACGGCCAAGTGCTCGCGGTGACGCAAGAGGACGAAGGGGAAGGATTTCGCGTCGGCGAGCGGGTGCGGCTCCTCAACGACCGTTACGGGAACGCCCGGGTAGCTCGTTGAGCCACTCACGGGTAGAAAGGGGTGACCTCGAAGCCGACGACGCCATTTTCCACTGTCTGAAGGGCAAGGGTGACGCCGACCCGCTCTTGAGCGGCGAAGGGTCTCTCAGAGGGAGCCCCCCATTCATTCGGAGAGAGGTTTTTACGAACGAGCGCGCGACCGAGGCCGTCGGTGAGGGTGACGGAGAGATTCGGCCAGGGCATCGGGTAGGTGGCACGGTTGCGCAGGGTCAATTCCAGGGTGTAGCGCGTGGGTTCGCTCTCTTTGATGAGGTGGGCGGCCTCGATCTGGAGCTTTTCACCGTCCGCTGGGGGGGTGATCTGACAGCCGAGTTTTGCACACACCTCACTCCATGTGGGATAGAGCTGCGGGGCAATACGCAGAATGGGGGCGTGGGCAACGAGCGCAATTTGCCACAGGGCCAGCGCGGTGAGCAGAATGAGAAAAAGTCCGCCGGTGAGGATCGAGAGTGAAGAGGGGCGCGTGCGGGTGAGTTGAGGAAGCGGGGGGAGCGGACGAACGGGGGGCACGTCGGCGGCGACTGCCCCGGAGAGGGGGGATGGTTCCGGGGAGGTTCTGGTGTCCTGGGTCTGAGTCCCGTTAGGTTCGTTGCTCAGCTGCTCTGGTTCTAGGGCGCGTGGTTCGGGGGGTGGTTCCCGAGGGGTGGCGCTCTTTTTTTCCCTAGGGCTGATCGCGTGGCGAAGCGCGTCGAACGGTTCGAAACATTCACCGCAGAGCGCCCAGCCTTGCGCTTTCTCCAACACCCGTTGGCTCACGACGAAGGTGGCGCTGCAGTGGGGGCAGCGGACGATCAGGCGATCGCCGGGGCTATTGGGGAAGGGTTCCGGGTGACTGTCAGTAGCCGTCACAAGCGATTCCCCTCCAACCGGACCCACCCCTCGCGTTGCGCGCCCACGGTCAGAGCAACCCACGGCGCGTAGGCGGCGATCACCTCGTCGGCTTGATCTTGCAAAACTCCAGCGAGCGCGATTTTGCCACCGGGCGCAACCCGCGCGATGAGTGTCGGGGCAAGGAGAATCAGCGGCCGGGTGAGGATGTTGGCGACGACCCGCTCATACTGGCGGGTGATGCTCGCTTCAGCGCTCAGAATCTCCAGGGTCACGCCGTTCGCTTCGGCATTCGCACGGGTCGCAGTGAGCGCATCGGGGTCGATGTCGACGGCGATGACCGGGTGGGCGCCCAATTTCGCGGCGCTGATCGCCAGGATCCCCGAGCCACAGCCGTAGTCGAGGAGCGCCACACCGGGGGCGACTTCGCGCACCAGCCATTCGAGGCAGAGGAGCGTTGTCGGGTGGCTTCCCGTGCCGAACGCGAGCCCAGGGTCGAGACGAACGACCGGCGCGTCGGTGTGTGGCGGTTCGTGCCACGAGGGGACGATCCAAAGCGCCCCGTCGGCGACTGGAATCGGCGGGAACTGACTTTGCGTTTGCCGAACCCAGTCGGTTTCAGCGATGGGGAGCACCGTGTATTCGGCGGGTGGCGTGATCGCGCACGCGGAAAAGATCGCGGCGAGTTCCTCTTGCCAAGGGCGCTCAGCGTCAAAGAGGAGCGCAACGATCGAGCGGTGCCAGAGGGTTGCGGGGCCTTCCCCCGGTTCGCCAAACTGGGGCGTCTCTTGCGGGGTACCGGCGTCGGCATCTTCGAGGGTGGCCGCAAGCGCCCCGTGGTCGAGCGCACGCTCCGCCAGCCGTTCGGCCTCCGCGGCGGGAAGGGTCACGCGCACCTCGACCCAGCGGACGGGTGACTGCGGTTCGCTACTTTTTGCCATGGGCATCGAGCCACTGCTCCAGGTAGTGGATCGAAACGCCCCCCTCACGAAACGCGGCGTCGTTCATGAGCTGAAGGTGAAGGGAAGCGTTCGTTTGGATCCCGGTGACAACCAGCTCTTCCAGTGCGCCGCGCATCTTGGCAACAGCTTGCGCCCGGGTGGGGGCGTGGGCGATGAGTTTGCCGATCATCGAGTCGTAGTGGGGCGGGACGGTGTAGCCGGAATAGACGTGGGAGTCGACGCGGACACCGGGGCCGCCGGGGGCGTGCCACTGCTCAACGCGCCCAGGGGAGGGGGTGAAGCGGTAGGGGTCTTCGGCGTTGATGCGACATTCGATCGCGTGGCCGCGCAGGACCACCTCCTCTTGGCGAAACCACAACGGTTCACCCGCGGCGATGCGGATTTGCGCCTGCACGAGGTCGATCCCGGTCACCATTTCGGTGACCGGATGTTCCACCTGGATGCGGGTGTTCATCTCGATGAAATAGAACCGCCCGTCTTCATAGAGAAATTCGAAGGTGCCGGCCCCCCGGTAGCCGATGCGGCGGCAGGCTGCGGCGCACGCTTCCCCTACTTCGGCGATCAAGCGGCGATCGATTCCCGGAGCGGGGGACTCTTCGACGATCTTCTGATGGCGGCGCTGGAGCGAGCAGTCGCGTTCGCCGAGCCAAACAGCGTTTCCGTGGGCGTCGGCAAGGACCTGGATTTCGACGTGGCGCGGCTGCTGGAGAAACTTTTCGAGATAGACCGCGGCGTTGCCAAAGGCGGTGCGCGCCTCGGTGCGGGTGGTTTCGACTGCCGAGAGGAGCGCCGCTTCGGTGTGCACGACCCGCATCCCTCGTCCGCCGCCGCCGCCTGCCGCCTTGATGATCACCGGGTAGCCAATGTTGCGCGCAATGCGCAGAATCTCGTCTGGGTCTTCAGGGAGCGCCCCTTCCGACCCCGGGACGCAGGGGACACCTGCGGCGATCATCGCGCGCTTTGCGGCGACCTTGTCGCCCATCATCGCGATCGTCTCGGGCCGTGGGCCGATGAAGGTAAAGCCACACGCCTCGACCCGTTGGGCAAATTCGGCGTTTTCTGAAAGGAAGCCGTAACCCGGGTGGATCGCTTCGGCGTCGGTGACTTCGGCGGCGGCGATGATCGCCGGGATGTTGAGGTAGCTCTTCGCCGCAGCGGCGGGACCGATGCAGACCGCCTCGTCGGCCAGCCGGACCGGTTTGCTGTCGCGGTCGGCTTCGGAGTAGACCATCACGGTGGCGATGTCGAGCTCACGGCAGGCACGGAGAATCCTGAGCGCAATCTCGCCACGGTTTGCGATCAGCACTTTGCTGAAGGGGGGATGGGTCGGGTGGGTCGAAGGCCAGTGGGACGTGGTCGAGTTCATCGCACGTTATCCGATGATGAAAAGGGGTTGGCCATATTCAACCGGTTGGCCGTTCTCGACGAGAATCGCCTTCACCACCCCCGCAACGTCGGCTTCGATCTCGTTCATCAACTTCATCGCTTCGATGATGCAGAGTCGGTCGCCCACTTTGACCTGCGAGCCGACCTCGACGAACGGCGGAGCGGAGGGGGAGGGGGCGCGGTAGAAGGTGCCGACCATCGGCGACTTGACGACGTGACCCGAGGGGAGCATGTCGCCCCCTGGAGCGCGCTCCTCAGTCGGGGTGGTGACGGCGGGAGTCGGTTGCGGGGCGGTAGGAACCGGAGCCGCATGGACGACAGGTCCTACCGGATAGGAGGGGTTCGCTTGCGCAATCAGCGGAGGGGCATACTTGGCGATCCGCACCTTCTCTTCCCCTTCGGTGATTTCGATTTCGGCAATACCCGAAGCCTCAACGAGTTCGATCAGTTTCTTCAGTTTGCGCAAATCCATTGGTGCTTTCCTCAAGAATGGGATGGGGTGCGGTTCGCCTCTTGCTGCAGCCAGAGGAGTGCCGCTTCCAGTGCCGCTTCGTAGCCGTAGGCTTGGAGCCCGGCGATGACGCCGACCGCTTTGTCGGAGAGGTAGGAGTGGCGGCGGAAGGGTTCGCGGGCGTGGATGTTGGAGAGATGGACCTCGATGAAGGGGATCTGGACCGCCGCGAGCGCATCGCGGATGGCGACACTGGTGTGGGTGTAGGCGCCCGGGTTGATGAGGATGAAATCGACCCCCTCTTCCATCGCTGCCTGGATGCGATCGACGAGTGCCCCTTCGTGGTTGCTTTGGAAGGTTTCAACGACTGCACGGTTACCCGCGCGGGCGGTGAGGGCAGCGTGGATGTCGGAGAGGGTCGTTCGCCCGTAAATCTCCGGTTCGCGCACCCCCAAAAGGTTCAGATTAGGCCCCTGCAAAACCAGGATTCGCCACGGTTGCGGCGCTGTTGCAGACATCACCGAGCTCCTTTGCAGCGCAGAAAGGATCCAAAAGGTGAAGTTTGCCGCATTTCGCGACTTTTGCCTAGGGGTTGTCCCCCTTTGACCTGCGAAGGGGTGTCACGACGGGGACAATCGCTCTTTCGAGCTCCGCTTGACTCATCGCGCCGACGTGGTGGGCAACGGGGTTGCCTTGGGCGTCGAGGATGAGGGTGAAGGGAAGCCCGCGGTTGGGGTTGCCCAGTTGGGTCGTCTGCCCCAGAGCAAAGCCGCCGGCGACGAGCGTCGGGTAGGGGAGATCGAACTGTCGGGCATAGGCAAGGAGCTTTTCCCGCTCATCAAGGCCAAGGCCGACGAACTGGACAACACCCTGGTATTGCCGCGCGACCGCGGCAAAGGCGGGGAGCTCCTTTTGGCAGGGGGGGCACCAGGTCGCCCAGAAGTTGATCACCAGCGGCTGACCGCGCCAGTCATTGAGGGTTTTGGGAGCGCCCGAGGTCACCTCGGGCATCTGGGCGGTGAGGAGCTGCTGGAGTGCCCGCTCGTCATAGATGGGCGAAGCGTCGCGGGGAGCCGGGGAGGTGGTGAGGGTTTGACGGAAGAAAAGGAGAAGCACCAACGCGGCAAGAAGTGCGGCAACGAGCCAGTGAACGAGGTTCTTCCGGGGGGTGCCTTGTGCCGTGTTGTCGTTCATCGCGACTCCAAGAGGGCAGTGAGGAGCGGCAAATTGAGGCCGCGATCCGATTTTTTTCGCCGACGCTCGTCGAGTGCCGGCCAGACGCGCAAGCGCACCGGAAAAGGGGTATCTTCGAGAATCAGCTCGGTCTCGGGACGGCGGGCGGCGCTCGCTTTCGGGGTGTGGACGCGAAACCGCCGGTGTTCGTTGAGGAGAAAGATTTCGACCTCTTTCCCCGATTCGGCGAAGAGGTCGATTTCGATTTCGCTCAACGGGCCGGCGGTGCCCTGCGCGACGCCACCGACCAGGTAGCTCGGCCACGGGAGCCAAGCGAGGATTTTCGCCGCTTCCCGCCGCATCGCGGTGAGCCGCTCGGGGAGATTTTCGAGTTCGCCATATTCCGCGACAAAGTCGGCGAGCGCCGCTTCGACCGCTTCGTTACTCGGCAACATCGTCCGCGGCGGGAGCCCCAGCTGTTTCACCGCTTTGCGTTTCGCAAAGGCGAAATCGCGAATCCCTTCGTCGAAGATGAGGCGGGCGGCGACCTGCGCGATTTCGTCGCGATAGTCGAGCGCTTCCAGAGTTCGGGTCTTCATGGGCGAGGGGGTGTGCGAAAATGGCACTATTGTACCAATCGAAGGTGAGTGGCGACGATGCATCTCCATATTCTCGGGATGGGTGGGGTCTTCATGGCGGGCGTGGCGATCCTCGCGAAAGCACTGGGCCACCGCGTCACCGGTTGCGACGGGCCGCTCTATCCCCCGATGAGTGAGGTGTTGGCCCAAGCGGGGCTGACACCGATCGAGGGATACAATGCCGAGCAGTTGAAGTTAGGCGCTGACCTCTATATCGTTGGAAACGCCGTCTCCCGCGGTAATCCCTTGCTGGAGGCGATCCTCGATGCGGGGTTGCCGTTTGTTTCCGGCCCCCAGTGGCTTGCCGAGAACGTTTTGCGCAACCGGTGGGTCGTCGCGGTGAGTGGTACCCATGGGAAAACGACGACGACCGCGATGGTCGCCCACATTTTGCGTGCGGCTGGGTTCGATCCGGGGTATCTGATCGGCGGCGCGGCACTCGGGTTCGACATGCCGGCCGCGTTGGGAAGCTCTCCCTTTTTCGTCATCGAAGCGGACGAATACGACACCGCTTTTTGCGATAAACGGGCGAAGTTTATCCACTATCGACCGCGGACGCTGGTGATCAACCACCTCGAGTTCGACCACGCCGATATCTATCCCGATTTGGCCGCGATCGAGACCCAATTCCACCATCTCATTCGCACGATGGCGCGCACCGCCCAAGTGATCGCCCGCGCCGATGTCGCGGCGATCGACCGGGTCTTGGCGCGCGGCGTCTGGTCCGAGGTGGTCCGCTTTGGGTGGAATCCCGCATCCGACACCGCCAGTAGGCCGCAACAGGGGGCGGGGAGTGGCGGTCAGGAGCCGATCTGGCAGGTGCAGCAAGATGGGGAGCGGGTGGCCTTCAGCTACGACGGTCGGGGGGTCGGTGAGGTGGTTTTGCCTTTGCCCGGGCAGCACAACGCGCTTAACGCACTCGCTGCCGTTGCTGCCGCGAGCCACGCCGGGGTTCGTCCTGAGGCGGCTGTTGCGGCATTGGCAGAGTTTAGAGGAGTGCGACGCCGGCTCGAGCGGGTCGGGGAGGCGGCGGGGGTCGTCGTCTATGACGATTTTGCCCACCACCCGACCGCGATCGCCGCGACGTTGGCGGCGCTCAAGCCCCTGGTGCGCGGGCGGTTGATTGCCCTTTTTGAGCCACGGTCGAACACGATGAAGCGGGGGGTGATGCAGCAGGAGCTTCCGGGGGCGTTGGCCGATGCCGACCTCGTCTTTGGCTACGCGGAGGGACTCTCGTGGGATCTGGCGGCAGCATTGGCGCCGCTCGGTGCGCGAGCGCACGTGGCTACCGAGATCGAGGCGCTTGTGGCGGAGCTCTCTCGCGTCGCGCAGCCTGGGGACACGGTGGTGGCGATGAGTAACGGGGCGTTTGCCGGCGTCCATCAAAGACTCTTGGCGGCGCTTGCGGCTAAAGAACGGATGAAAGCCACGGGATGAAGAAGCCAAGCGGCTGGATCCATCCCCCTTACTGGGCCGAGGCGTGTGCCGAGCTGAGCGCACGCGACGAGGTCCTTGCGGAATTGATCGCTGGGACCGATGGCGAGTTGTTGGGGTCACACGGCGACCCCTTTGTGACGCTCGCGCGCGCGATTGTCGGGCAGCAGGTCTCGGTCCTCGCCGCCGATCGCTTGTGGGCACGGCTTTCCGCTGCGCTGGGCGGTTCGGTGACTCCGGAAGCGGTTTTGGCGGCTGATGGGGGGGTCTTGCGCAGTGCGGGACTCTCGGCAAGAAAGGTCGAATATCTCCACGATCTCGCCCACCGCCTCCAGACGGGGCAGCTTCACCCCGAGGCATGGCCGGCGATGAGCGACGAGGAGGTGGTTGCGGAGCTGACCGCGGTGCGCGGCATCGGGCGCTGGACCGCCGAGATGGTGCTGATCTTCCACCTCCTTCGCCCCGACGTCTGGCCGGCCGACGATCTGGGGCTGCGTAGAGCTTTGGTTGCACGCTACCCGATCGCCCCGCCCCAGTCGCTGCGTGGGTGGCGCGCGCTCGGGGAGCAGTTCCGCCCGTGGCGAACCGTGGCTACCTGGTACCTCTGGCGGAGCCTCGATCCGGTTGCGGTCGTTTATTGAGGTGCGGAGCCCTTCGCCGGTTGTTGGGACGCGAGGCTGTCGAGCCGTTTGGCCTCCTCATCGCTGATGAACTCAAAGACGCGAACGACCCGTTTGACGCCCGAGGTGGTCCGGGCGACATAGGTCGCCGCCTCTCCCTCCCGTCGGGTGACGAGCCCCATCAGATAGACCACCCCTCCTTCGGTGACCACCTTGATGAGGTGGGCACGCACGTCGCGATTACCCACCAGGCGCGCTTTGACTTGCGTGGTGATCGAGGTGTCGTTGGTTCGTGCTCCCAGCGTCGAGGGGGGGGCAATCACCAGCTCGTTGACGACCGAGCGGACATTTTTGGTGTTGCGGGCAAGCGCCTCGGCGCGCTGCCTTGCGGATTCGTTCGGGACCTCACCGGTGAGGAGCACGATCCGGTTGTAGGAGGTGACATTGACGTGGGCAGCGTCGCCCAACGCCTGCTGGATGGCGTTGCCGATTTTCCATTCGAGTTCTTCGTCCTCGACAATCGTGCCCGCCGTCCGACGGTCGGCAGCCACTGCGGCTGTCGCAGCAACGCCGGTGGCCGCGACCGGGAAGCAGCCGGACAGCGTCGGGGTGAGGAGGGTAACGGCAAGCGCAAGAGGTAAGAGGGTACGGTTCATGCCCATTCTCCAAAAAGGATCTGTTCCCAAGCTTCGATCAGGGTGTTGAGGGTAAAAAGGAGGAGTTCGTCGTGCGCCGCAGCGGGGAGGTCAGGGAAGGCGATCGGGACATCCTCGCCACGCAGTTGCGACCAGATGTGTTCGTCGGGATCATAGCCGACGACGATGAGCGGACACCCCACTTCCAGCGCGGTGCGAATCGCCGCGCGTGGGGTGTCACTCTTCATCCGCCCAAGGAGCACGAGGAGGCAATCGCCCGGGTTGGCAAGCACATCGAGCGGGTGTCCATGGGGGGGAAGCGTCGCGTTTCCCGGGAGGTGTACGGCAGCAAAGGGGGGACGCTCGCGCGCTAGGCCATACCACAGCCGGTCGACGAAATGGCTCGCGAGATGGTGAATCTCAGGGCTGCTCACGACCCAGAGGCGCTGCCCCGCAAGCACCGTCTGGGCAAGAACCTCAGCGGCAGCGGCAAGGGGCGGCGCAAGGAGGTCGGTCACCTCGCGCAGGAGCCCTTGCTGAAACGCAAAACGGTCGCTCAACGCTTCGATCAGATCCATGAGAGCGAGTTTACCAGGGGGCGAGGTCGAATGCGTTGGCAAGCCATTCGGGGGTTTCGTCCTCTCCGGAAAAGGCGAGGAGGTCGCAGCGCATCGCGCGGTGGCTGTGTTGGCGACCGACAGGTCCAGCGAGCCAGTAGCGGATCGCCGCAGAGATCCGCTGCTGTTTGGTCGCGGTGACGCTTTCAATCGCCGAGCCAAAGCGCGCCGAGCGACGTTGCCGCACTTCGATGAAGACGAGCGTCTCGCCGTCGAGCGCAATTAGGTCAATCTCGCCGCGGCGGCAGGTGACGTTGCGCGCAATGACTCTCCACCCTTGGCGGCGACACCACGCTGCGGCGATCTCCTCGAATCGCGCCCCTTTACTGCGGGCTGTTGGTGCAGCTTCTGGGCAAGATGTGCGAGAATGGGCAGAGGTCATCGGGAGGGAGGCTCGGATGGGGAGTGACTGGCAGGCGTTGGTTGCAGAAGCACCGTGGCGCCTTGCGACGCCCGCATTGTACGTCGTCGCGACGCCCCTTGGCAACCGCTACGATTTGTCGATCCGGGCGTTGGCCGTTTTGTCGGGCGTTGCCGGGATCGCTGCCGAGGATACCCGGGTAACGGGGCGGTTGCTCGCCAGTTGGGGTATCAATACGCCGTTACTGCCCGTTCATGATCATAACGAACGGGCGGCTGCGGAACTCCTGTGTGCGCGCCTTGCGGCGGGCGAGCACTGGGCTTTGGTGAGTGACGCGGGAACACCCGCAGTTTCGGACCCGGGGGTCAAGGTGGTGGCGCAGGTGCGCGAACGGGGTTTTCCGGTGGTTGCGATTCCGGGGCCCAGCGCGGTGACTGCAGCGATTTCGATCTCGGGGTTCGGCGAAGAGGGGTTCGCTTTCCGGGGGTTTTTGCCGGTCAAAGCGGCGCAGCGCCGTGCGGCAATTCGCGACGCAACGGCGGGGGATCTGACGACGGTTTGGTTCGAAGCACCCCATCGCATCGTCGAGACGTTACGCGATCTTGCCGACATTCTTGGGGGGGATCATCCGCTCTTTCTGGCGCGGGAGATGACCAAGCGCTTCGAAGAGAGCGTGCGGGGGACAGTCAGTACGGTCGAAGAGTGGCTTGCAGCGCGGCATGAGCGGCAGCAGGGGGAGTTTGTCTTGGTGGTTCCCCCGCGCGAAAGTCTCCATCAGCGCGAAGAGGAGGCGCACGCCTGGTGTGCCCGTTTTCTCGCCGCTGGGGTGGCCCCCTCTGAAGCGGTTCGCTGGGCCGCGGAGCTTTTTCGTGTTTCCAAGAACCAGTTGTATGATTGGGTGATCGCACAGAGAAGGGATCATCAAGGTGAGTGAGCGTATCATTTTGCCGCGCCCGGACGATTGGCATCTCCACGTGCGCGATGGCGCAGCGCTTGCTGCGGTCGTTCCGCACACCGCGGCAGTTTTTGGCCGGGCGTTGATCATGCCCAATCTCAAGCCTCCGGTGGTGACGGTGGCCGATGCGCTCGCCTACCGGGAGCGGATTCTCCAGGTGGTGCGCCCATTGCCCGGTGCGGCGGCCCATTTTACGCCGGTGATGACGCTCTATCTCACCGAGGCGACGCCGGTTGCCGAGATCGATCGTGCGGCAGAGACGGGGGGACTGGTTCGGGCGGTGAAGCTCTATCCGGCGGGGGCGACGACCAATGCCGAGAGCGGAGTCCGGCGGATTGAAGCGGTCTATCCGATTTTGGCGCGCATGGAGGAGCGGGGGATTGTCCTCTGCGTCCACGGTGAGGTGACCGACCCCGACGTGGACGTTTTTGATCGCGAGGCACGCTTCATCGAACGGGTGCTTGCGCCGATCGTCGATCGTTTTCCCCGCCTCAATGTGGTGCTCGAGCACATTACCACCGCCGATGCGGTCGATTTTGTCGCCTCCGCCTCGGAGCGTGTCGCAGCGACGATCACCGCGCACCATCTCCTCTACAACCGCAACGCCCTCTTTCAGGGGGGAATTCGGCCCCACTACTACTGCCTCCCGGTGCTGAAGCGCGAACGTCATCGTCAAGCGCTGCTTGCCGCGGCCACCAGCGGCAATCCCAAGTTTTTCTTGGGGAGCGACTCAGCACCCCACGCGAAGAGCACCAAGGAGGCCGCATGCGGTTGCGCGGGCTGTTACACTGCCTACGCGCTCCTTCCCCTCTACGCCAAAGCCTTCGCTGAGGCTGGGGCACTCGAGCGACTCCCCGATTTTGCTTCCCGTTTTGGTGCTGAGTTTTACGGCCTCCCCGTGGCAAAAGAGTCGGTCACCCTGGTCCGCCGCCCATGGCAGATTCCGGAAGCGTTACCCTATCTCCCGGGTGACCCGCTGGTGCCCCTTGCCGCGGGGGAGATGATCGACTGGCAGGTGGAGGTGAGCGATGAAGCAAACCGTTCGGCGTTGGGGT
This sequence comes from Hydrogenophilus islandicus, assembly GCF_054657095.1. Lineage (NCBI taxonomy): Bacteria > Pseudomonadati > Pseudomonadota > Hydrogenophilia > Hydrogenophilales > Hydrogenophilaceae > Hydrogenophilus > Hydrogenophilus islandicus. The sequence continues at coordinate 31,135 of NZ_BAAHXE010000027.1, forward strand.
GAGCGACAGGGGGCGCGCATCACGCTCTTTGCGCTCGCCGTCGCTGCAGCTTTTCTTTCCGGTTGCGAAAACTCGGCAACCGCCTACCCGATTGACGGTCGCGAACACGCCCTGATCCTGGTGCGCGAGCAGCGGCTCCCTTTTGCCGCGATTGAGCAGTTCGTCGTCACGAGTAGGCTACCCGTCTGTCAGCGACGATGGCAGATTCAGAGCGACGCCTCGCCGATGACGCCGATGCGTCTCTACGCTGCCGGGGATCTTCTGTGGGCGCTCGAGCAGAAGGGGCGGTGGTATCTGGCATCGACCGAAGATTGCAAGGTGCAGCGCTGGGAGCGTCC